>JBPEXU010000234.1:0-9078 GCA_052031225.1 Marinobacter sp.
GCGGCGTGCCCCCCTCGAGAGAGACGCGCATTCTACAGACCTCTATGACGGTGTCAACGGGCGATCGGAATTTTTTTCCAAGAGCTGACTCCGCTACACCTACAACCGGCCCCAGAACACCCTAGTTGTCGTATTGGACGCTGACGGCCCCGGCACAGGACCGAGCTTTCTCCCGCGCCGCGTCGACCGAATCAGCCCGCGCCAGGGCAACGCCCATACGACGACGGCCTTTCAACTCCGGTTTACCAAACAGACGCAACTGCGTATCCGGTTGTGCCAGCGCCTGCTCGAGGTTGCCGTAACTGACCTGATCCGACGCCCCCTCCGGAAGCACCACAGCGGACGCGCTCGGCCCCAGGTGCCGGATGGCAGGAACGGGTAGCCCGAGGATGGCCCGGGCGTGCAACGCAAACTCGGACAGGTCTTGCGAGACCAGAGTCACCAGCCCGGTGTCGTGGGGCCGGGGCGATACCTCGGAAAACCAGACCTCATCGCCTTTCACAAACAATTCGACTCCGTAGATGCCGTAGCCGCCAAGGTCATCGACAACCGCCCGGGCAATGTCTTTTGACCGCGCGAGCGCCTGTGGCGACATCGGCTGGGGTTGCCAGGATTCACGGTAGTCGCCATCTTCCTGGCGATGACCAATCGGTTCACAAAAGGAGACGCCGTCGCGATGACGGACGGTCAGCAGGGTGATTTCGTAGTCGAAGTCGACAAACCCTTCAACAATCACCCGGCCCTGACCGGCCCGACCACCGGTTTGCGCGTAATCCCACGCCGCCTCGATATCGTCGGCGATTTTCACGGTGCTCTGGCCTTTTCCGGACGAGCTCATGACCGGCTTAACCACCAGCGGCAGCCCGATCTCCTCGACCGCCCGCAGATACTCGTCCCGGGTACCGGCGAAACGATACGGCGATGTTGGCAGGTTCAGCTCCTCAGCGGCGAGACGGCGAATGCCTTCCCGGTTCATGGTCAGATTGACCGCACGCGCAGTCGGGATGATGCGATAGCCCTCTTGCTCAAGCTTCACGAGCTCAGGCGTTGCGATCGCTTCAATTTCGGGCACCACCAGATCGGGCTGTTCCTGCTCAATCACGGCTCTGAGCGCCACCGGGTCCAGCATATTGATCACATGAGAACGATGCGCCACCTGCATAGCGGGTGCATCCGGGTAACGATCCACAGCGATCACCTCAACACCGAGGCGCTGGAGCTCGATGACTACTTCCTTTCCCAGCTCACCGGAGCCACAGAACAGCACCCGGAAGGCGTTGCCTTTTAATGGCGTGCCGATACGAACCGAATCCGCTTGCTTCATACTAAAGGGCCACCTTTTCTTCCCGCTTTGCCACGTGCCGCAGAACCTCACGGCGTTCATCGTCACTCATTCGCGTCCAACGGAGGATCTCGTCGGCGGTGCGGTGACAGCCGATACACACATCCCGCTCATCCAGTGCGCAGACACTCACGCACGGAGAGCGCACATCCGATCGAGTGGTCATGCGTCAGGCTCACACTCAAGGAGGGACGTCAGATACCGGCTGCCATTCTGGACATAATGGGCGGCACTTGCCTCCAGCGCTTTCTGCTGTGCCTCATCGAGCTGCCGGCGAATCTTTCCCGGTGACCCCAAAACCAGTGAACCGTCCGGGATTTCCATCCCTTCGGGGATCAACGCGTTTGCCCCAATCAGGCAGTGTTTGCCGATCTTCGCGCCGTTCAACACCACCGCGTTTATCCCGATCAGCGAATAATCTCCGATCTCACAACCATGCAGCATGGCTTTGTGGCCCACCGTCACCCCACGCCCCAGCGTCAACGGAATCCCCGGATCGGTATGAAGCACCGATCCGTCCTGGACATTGCTTTCCGGGCCGATCGTGATTCGGTCGTTGTCACCACGGATAACCACGTTGTACCAGACGCTGCATTGCTCCATCAGCGTTACCCGTCCGATGACGGTGGCGTTATGAGCCACAAACTGGCCCTGCCCCACCAGCTCCGGTTTGTGACCGCCAAGCTCGTAATACATATCAGCCTCCTTTGGGGGGTTCGAGCAAATCGATACCGGCATCGTACACAGCGTTCATGAAATCGACCAGAACGACGGCAGACAGCCCCCAGATCTGGTAACGCTGCCAGCGATAACACGGCACGTAAAAGGTGTGATTCAGAAAGTTCAGGGCATCCGTACGCTCGCGCCGGTCCTCCAGGAAAAAGGAGATCGGAACATCGAAGATGGCTTCGATCTCATCGGGATTGGCTTCGAGCGGGTGGTCCGAGGGTACGACGCCGACATACGGAGTAACGAGTATCCCATACCTCGACATCACCTGGCTCAGGGGTGCAATCACCTCGACCCTATCCGGCGGCAGACCGATTTCCTCGTGGGTCTCCCGCAACGCCGTAGCCGCAAGGGACGGATCCCCCGGATCCCGACGCCCGCCCGGGTAGGCGACTTGCCCCCGATGGGTGTTCAGGTGGGCAGACCGCAGCGTAAAGACCATACGGGGATCGGCGGAATCGTCTGTTACCGGCACCAGAATACCCGCTTCGGGATAGTCCAGCGTCAGTTGCCTTGGGGCATATCCCGCCAGACGCTCGGTCAGAAATTCTCGCACTTTGTCGCTCCCTGGCGTGTCATGATCTTGGGTGAGACAGCGGCAGCCGGTATCGTTAAACTGGCTACCAGATCCATTCCAGTATACGGGGAATACCATGAAGTACTGCAGCAGCTGCGGCCATCCGGTAGAACAACGCATCCCGGAGGGCGACAACCGGCACCGCTATGTCTGTATCAGCTGCGAGACCATACACTACCAAAATCCGCGGATTGTGGCTGGCACGGTGCCGGTGTGGGAAGGAAAAATCCTGCTGTGCAAACGGGCCATCGAACCCCGGTACGGTTACTGGACCCTGCCCGCCGGATTTATGGAAAACGCGGAAACCACCATCGAAGCCGCGGCCCGCGAGACCTGGGAAGAAGCGATGGCGGAGGTGAATATCGAAGGTCTGTACTCGATTATTGACGTACCCCACATCAACCAGGTGCACATGTTCTATCGTGCAACGCTGAAAGACGGTCGGTTCGGTGCCGGCGAAGAATCCCTGGAATGCCGTCTTTTTAGCGTCGACGAAGTACCCTGGGATCAGATCTCATTTCCAACCGTGCGCACAACTCTGGAACTGTTCCTGGAAGACATGAAAACCGAGTCCTATCAGGTTCATGTCCAGGATATCCGCCACTCCCTGGCACGCTCCAAGCGTCTGGGCTAGAGATCCTCGAGCCGGAACACTTCGTAGGCAGGCTCCTCGTAGGGGTGGGCCTGCCTGAGCGCGTTCAGCGCATCGTGAATAAGCTCGTCCCGGCACACCAGCTCGACCTTGTATTCGTCAACCCTCTCCAATTCACCCTGCTGCCCAAGATGCGGATCGCTGCCCGCCAGTGGACGAAACTGACCCTGGCCGAGGCACTGCCAGGCACAGCTGTCGTAATTCCCGATGCGACCGGCCCCGATCCGAAACAGCGCCTCCTTGGTTTTTTCCAGATGTGATGCCGGGACAAAATAGCAAAGTTTGTACATACACCAACCTCCATCATCGGATATTTTTTGTACAGATTAGGCAGTTAGCCACTTACCCACAGAATCTGTGGATAACTCTGGGGAAAGTTTTTGGGAATTCGCCGCGAAACCCCGTAACTACTGACCTTCTTACAAATTGGCGACAATTTCACCCAATTATTTTAACCTTTATTTATCAATAGGTTATGAAACACGCACAATAATTGAACCATGATCCGTTCTTTTGCCCACAGAATGCACAAGGACGCCCGACGAGTGTGCATAAATCCGTCCAGTCAAGCGCTTTTTGAAAAAATTAGTCGCAAATTTCGCTTGATTTTCCCGACACACCACGACCAAGCGCCCACAAAAAAACCGGTGCCAGTTGCGCCCCAAAAAGGAGCGCCCCTGACACCGGTCCGGGGTGTTAACGACCCCGTTAACCGAACCAACGCCTCGCGTTCCGGAACATCCGCATCCACGGGCCGTCTTCCTGCCAATCCGACGGACGCCAGGAGTGCTGGACCGCTCGGAACACTCGCTCCGGGTGCGGCATCATGATGGTGACCCGACCGTCCCGGGTGGTGACGCCGGTAATGCCAGCTTCAGACCCATTTGGGTTGTAGGGATAGCGGGTCGTAACCTGGCCCCGGTTGTCGACATAACGAAGCGCCACCAGTTCGTTCTCCGTCAGCGCCGCCGCAGAGGCGCCACCGGCGAACTCAACTCGGCCCTCACCATGAGCCACCGCGATCGGCATTCTGGAACCGGTCATGCCGTCCAGAAACGCCGACGGTGACGACGTCACCTCGACCATAACCAGCCGGGCCTCGAACTGCTCGGACTGGTTCCGGACGAAGCGCGGCCAACCCTCACTGCCCGGAATCAGTTCGTGGAGGTTGGACAGCATCTGGCAGCCGTTGCACACACCCAGGGCCAGGGTGTCCTGGCGGTTGAAGAAACCGGCGAACTGATCCCGTACCCGATCACTGAACAGAATCGATTTGGCCCAACCCTCACCGGCGCCCAACACGTCACCGTAGGAAAAGCCGCCACACGCCACCAAGGTGTTGAAGCGATCAAGCGTGATACGGCCCGAGAGCAGGTCGCTCATATGGACATCCACCGCCTCAAAGCCGGCCCGGTCAAACGCCGCCGCCATTTCAACCTGGCCATTGACCCCCTGCTCCCGCAGCACAGCCACCTTCGGCCGGGCGCCGGTGTTGATATACGGGGCTGCCACGTCTTCATTGAGATCGTAGGTCAGCTCAACGTTCAGACCGGGATCATCGCTGTCCAGCAGATTGTCGAATTCTTCCTGAGCGCAGTCCGCGTTGTCGCGCAACGACTGAATCCGGTAGCTGGTTTCGGCCCACAGCCGCTGCAACTCGGCACGGGGCTCTTCCACCACCGTCTTGCCGTCGAATGTCAGGCGCACCTTGTCGTCATCGTTCAGGGTACCGATAACGCTGGTGTGGTCGCCCAGGCCGGCGCCAGAGAATTGGTGCAGCACAAACTCGGTATCTTCGCGACGCACCTGAATGACGGCCCCCAGCTCTTCGTTGAACAGCTCCCGGGCAAACTGGGATTCGTCCTCCGCCAGGCCATCGAGCTTGATATCGACACCGGTGCGACCGGCGAAGCACATCTCGGCCAGTGTGACAAACAGCCCGCCGTCGGAGCGATCGTGATAGGCCAGCAGCTTGCCGTCGCTGTTCAGGCCCTGAATCACCGCAAAGAACGCCTTGATATCTTCCGGATCGTCCAGATCGGGCGCGACCGCGCCGACCTGACGATACACCTGCGCCAACGCCGAACCGCCCAGGCGATTTTGCCCCGCGGCCAGGTCAATCAGAATCAGATCGGTTTCACCGGCATCGGTCATCAGTTGCGGAGTCAGCGTCCGGGCAACATCGGTGACTGGCGCAAAGCCGCTGATGATCAGGGACAAGGGTGCGGTCACACTTTTCTGCTCGCCGCTGTCCTCTTCCCAGGTGGTCTTCATCGACATGGAGTCCTTGCCGACCGGGATGGTGATCCCCAGGGCCGGACACAACTCCATCCCGACCGCCTTCACGGTTTCGTAGAGGTTTTCATCTTCTCCGGGATGGCCGGCTGCCGCCATCCAGTTCGCCGACAGGCGGATGTCGGAGAGCTTGGCGATCGGCGCTGCGGCAAGGTTGGTAATCACCTCACCCACCGCCATACGACCGGAGGCCGGGGCATCAATCACCGCCACCGGGGTACGCTCACCCATGGCCATGGCTTCGCCGGTTCGCACGTCGAACGAACTGGCGGTCACCGCCACATCGCTGACCGGCACCTGCCATGGTCCGACCATCTGATCCCGAGCGACCAGACCGGTGATGGTGCGGTCGCCGATGGTGATCAGGAAGCTCTTGGAACCCACCGCTGGCAGTCGCAGTACCCGGCGAATGGCCTCGCTAATGTCGATCTTGGAGGAGTCGAATATCGGCTTGGTGAACGACGACCGGGCGATGCTTCGGTGCATCCGTGGCGGCTTGCCGAACAGCACCTCCATCGGAAGATCTACCGGCTTGTCGTCAAAATAGGAATCGGACAGTTCCAGATGATGGGCTTCGGTGGCCTCGCCGATAACCGCGTATGGACAGCGTTCCCGGCGGCAAATGGCGTCAAAGCGCTCAAGATTCTCGGGCGCCACCGCCATCACGTAGCGTTCCTGGGATTCGTTGCACCAGATTTCCAGCGGTGACATCCCCGGCTCGTCGCTGGGAATATCCCGCAGCTCAAACTTGCCGCCGCGTCCGCCGTCTTTTACCAGTTCCGGCATGGCGTTCGACAGACCGCCAGCACCGACATCGTGGATAAAGCAAATGGGGTTCTCGTCGCCGAGCTGCCAGCACCGGTCAATGACCTCCTGACAGCGACGCTCCATTTCCGGGTTGTCCCGCTGCACCGAAGCGAAATCCAGATTTTCGTTACTGGAGCCGGAATCCATCGACGATGCCGCGCCGCCCCCCAGCCCGATCAGCATGGAAGGGCCACCCAGCACGATCAGCTTGGCGCCGGCCGGGATGTTGCCTTTTTCAACATGCTGCTCGCGGATGTTGCCAAGGCCGCCGGCAATCATGATGGGCTTGTGATATCCGCGCACTTCCTCACCCGCCGGGCCCGGTACTTTTTCCTCAAAGGTACGGAAATACCCCGCCAGGTTCGGGCGACCGAACTCGTTATTAAACGACGCCCCGCCAATCGGGCCCTCAATCATGATATCGAGCGCGGATGCAATGCGATCCGGCTTGCCGTAGTTGATCTCCCAGGGTTGGGGATCGCCAGGCAGGTTGAGGTTGGAAACGGTGAAGCCGGTCAGTCCCGCCTTCGGCTTGGAGCCGCGACCGGTCGCGCCTTCGTCCCGGATTTCCCCCCCTGCCCCGGTGGCAGAGCCGGCCGCCGGCGCGATCGCCGTCGGATGGTTGTGCGTCTCCACCTTCATCAGGATGTGGATGTCTTCTTCGTTGTACCCGTAGACCCCGGTTTCCGGGTCCGGGAAGAAGCGGCCCGCGCGACTGCCGCGGATAACCGACGCGTTGTCCTTATACGCCGACAGCACCCCTTCGCTGTTCATTTCGAAGGTGTTGCGAATCATCGCGAACAGGGACTTGTCCTGAGCCTCGCCATCAATGTCCCAGGAGGCGTTGAAAATCTTATGACGACAGTGTTCGGAGTTGGCCTGCGCGAACATCATCAGCTCGACATCGGTCGGATCGCGCTGCAGGTCCGTAAACGCCTTCACCAGATAATCGATCTCATCTTCGGCCAGCGCCAGCCCCAGTGCGCGGTTGGCGTCGACCAGCGCGGCCCGGCCACCGGACAGCACCGGCACCCGGGTCAGGGGCCGGGGTTCCTCGTGGCTGAACAGCAGCTCGGCGCCGCCCATCTCGTGGAAGACCTTCTGAGTCATGCGGTCATGCAACAGGGCGGCAATCTGTTCGCGCTGCTCCAGGCCCAGCTTGCGGGATGCCCGGACGTAGTAGGCGGTGCCCCGCTCAATGCGGCGAATCTGACGGAGACCGCAATTGCGGGCGATGTCTGTCGCCTTACTGGACCAGGGCGACAGAGTGCCCGGACGCGGCACCACCAGAAACAGCACGCCATCCGGCTCCTCCACCGGCACACTGGGGCCGTAGGTCAGAAGCCGGTCCAGTATGGCTTGCTCCGCGTTGGAGAGGTCGAACTCCAGATCCACAAAGTGCATGAATTCGGCGTAGATATGCTCGATTTCTGGAACGATTTCCTGAATGCGGGCATGCAGTTTGCGGGAGCGGAAGGACGAAAGCGCAGGAGCGCCGCGAAGTTCAAGCATGATATCAACCTGTATCGCGCGAAGAATAAAAGGAGGAAATCCGGGTGCAATCTGAAAGGCCGCCATGATACTCGAAAGCGGCCACAGGATACAGGCCACTGCGGTTATTACGTGGCCCGGCAGTTGACAATCTTTTGCATAATAATTGCACAGGTTTATTGACCCATGTGCGACTGACAGGGATCATAGTTGTTGTGGCAATGGATGCCGCAACCAGCATGACCATGGATGACACTCCGGAACCCCGGAGCGTATCCGGCCGACCCAGCTGTAACGGAGACCATGGATTTGTCCGCTTTTTTCCGACGCCCTGGCAGACTGCCAGGCTTCTGGGCGCTGATAGGCGCCGCACTCGTTCTCTCAGGCTGTTCGCGCCCCAGCACCCTGCAGGAAATCCGGCAGGAAGGCGTGCTGCACGTGATCACCCGCATGGCACCCTCGATCTACTACGAGGGACGAGAAGGCCCCACCGGCTATGACTACGAACTGGCCCGGCGATTCGCCGATGAGCTGGGCGTTGAGCTGCGGGTGCGCGTGGCGTCCGACAACACCGAAATTCTGTCGGTACTGGACCGCGACTACGCCCACATCGGCATGGCCGGGCTCTCCGGCCACCCCGAACTGGCCGAACGTTATCAGACCGTTCCGATCGGCATTGAGTCCCGCTCGGTGGTGGTCTATCACCGGGACATGGATCGCCCCGAGTCGCTGGATCAACTGATCGGCCAGCCTCTGCATCTGGTTGCCGACAGCGATCACGAATACCCTTTGACCCAGGCCCGACAGGAGCTACCGGAGCTAACCTGGCAGGTGCACCCGGGGCTGGATCCCACCGGCGTGCTGGCGCGAGTTGAAAGCGGCGAATTCCCCTACGCCGTGGTCGCCTCCAATGAACTGGAACTGAACCACGTATTCTTTCCACACGTCAAAGAAGCCTTTGCCCTCGGCCAACCCCGGCAACTTGCCTGGCTGTTTCCCGCTGAGCAGGACGACACCCTGGTCCGCGCCGCCCGGGCTTTCATTGACCGGCTGCAACATGACGGCGTGCTCGCCCAGCTGTCCGAGCGTTTTTACGGGCATCTGGACCGGCTCAACTACGTCGGCGCCCGCACGTTCATGCACCACGTCAAGAACCGGTTGCCCAAATACGAAGCGCTGTTTCGG
>JBPEXU010000235.1:0-5846 GCA_052031225.1 Marinobacter sp.
ACCTGATTCCTATCGGCTCCATTGTCACCTGCGTGATCGGCACCCTCGCGGCCCGCTGGGTGCTGGAGGTGTCCTGGGAGGTGGCCCTGCTGTTTGGCGCCATATCCATCGTCACCGGCCCAACCGTCATCGCGCCCCTGCTGCGATCGGTTCGGCCCGTTGCCAAACTGGCCAACATCCTGCGCTGGGAAGGCATCATCATCGATCCGGTCGGCGCGCTGCTGGCGGTCCTGGTGTTCGAGGGCATCGTGTCCTGGGGCCAGGGCAACGTCTTCAGCCACTCCCTGTACATCTTCGGCAAGACGCTGCTGGTCGGCTTCCTGATCGGCGCCATCGCCGGCTACCTGAACGGTCTGGTACTGCGCAAGCACTGGATTCCGCAGTACCTGCACAACGCCGGCACGCTCACCTTCATGCTCGGGGTCTACGCCATCTCCAACGAGCTGGCGCACGAATCGGGCCTGCTCACGGTGACCGTGATGGGCATCTGGATGGCCAATATGCGCCAGGTGCCGATCGACAGCATCCTCGAGTTCAAGGAATCGCTGAGCGTGCTGCTGATCTCGGCCCTGTTCATCATTCTGGCCGCCCGGATCGAGTTCGCGGCGATCGCGGATCTGGGCTGGGGCCTGGTGGTGGTGCTGGCGGCGCTGATGCTGGTGGCCCGGCCACTGAGCGTTTTCCTGTCCGCCATCGGCACCAACCTAAACTGGCGCGACAAACTGTTCCTGAGCTGGATCGCGCCCCGGGGCATTGTCGCCGCTGCGGTCTCCGCGCTGTTCGCCTTCCAGTTGCAGAAACTCGGCTACGACAGCGCCGGCGCGCTGGTGCCGCTGGTGTTCATGCTGATCATCACCACAGTGACGTTGCAAAGCCTGACCGCCCGACCGCTGGCACGGCTGCTGAACGTCGCCGAACCGGCCGAGTACGGCTACCTGATCCTGGGCGCCAACCCGGTGGCCCGACTCATCGGCCAGGCGCTCCAGAAGCACGAGGTGCCGGTGACTCTGGCCGACACCAACTGGGAAAACGTCCGTCAGGCCCGCATGGACAACCTGCAGGTGTACTTCGGCAACCCGGTGTCGGAACACGCCGCTACCCATCTTGACCTGACCGGCATCGGCAACCTGCTGGTGATATCCCCTTACAAGCACATGAACTCGCTGGCGACCTACCACTTCCTGGACTGGTTTGGCAAAGGCTCGGTCCACACCCTGACCGAGGGTGACCAGGATCAGCAGGCCCGGCATCAGACCGCCGAGAAAATCCAGATGACCCGCGGCCTGTTCAACGGTGTCAGTTACGCCAAGCTCGCCAGCCTGGTCAGCCAGGGTTACACCATCAAGACCACCCAGCTGAGCGCGGAGTTCAGCTACCAGGATTTTCTCGATCTCTATCAGCAGCAGCCGCTGGTGCTGTTTGTCTTTGACGGCAAGGGCCGCGTCACCCCGGTACGGGCCATGGACGACCTGAAACCCGAGGACGACTGGACGCTGATCAGCCTGGTGCCGCCTCAGCCACCGAAAGAACGCAGGGAGCGGGATGAGCCCAACGGCGTGGACAAGGCGTCGGGCGACGAAGAGAAGCGTTAGGTCTGGCGATCAGCGGCAATCCAACACCAGTTTGCCCCGGACATGACCGCCTTCCAGCCGTTCGTGGGCGGCGGCCACCTCGCTCAGGGCAAAGGCCTGATCGATGTGCACCCGGACATCGCCGTCTTCGATCAGTTCGGCGATTTCCTCCAGGTGAAAGACGTCCGGCCGTACCGTCATGCCGTGCGCCCGTAGGCCCATATCCTCAGCGGCACTGACGATGTCGTCGGCGGTGACGGTGGGAATGGTGATCAGCACGCCTTTCTCACCGAGGGTGTGCAGGGAACGCTTGCCGATTTCCCCGCCCATTAAATCCAGCACCATGTCCAGGCCATAGCACTCGTCGACAAAGTCGGTGGTGTGGTAGTCGATGACCTCATGCACCCCCAGTTCGGCCAGGAAATCCCGGTTTCGGGCGGAGGCGGTGGCGATCACATGGGCGCCCCGCTCCAGCGCGAACTGTACGGCAAAGTGCCCGACCCCGCCGGCACCGGCGTGGATCAGAATTTTCTGACCGGATTCCAGCTCGCCCATCTCGAACAGCCCCTGCCACGCGGTCAGCGCCGCCAATGGCACCGCGCCGGCGGCCACCAGATCCAGCTCTTCCGGAACGATCGCCAGCTCATCGGCACGGGCGAGCGCGTATTCGGCGTAACCGCCACCGCCGGCCGGAAACCCGATCATCCCCATGACCCGGTCCCCGGGCGCCAGGGTGCTCACCCCCGGACCGACCGCGACGACTTCGCCCGCGGCGTCGTAACCGGGCGTCCAGGGCAGCGAGTCCTCGATCTGCCGGGCGGCAAACCCCAGCCCTTTGCGGGTCTTCCAGTCGATCGGGTTCAGCCCGGCACCGTGCACCCGGATCAGTACCTCTCCGTCCTGGGGCACCGGCACCGGTGCCTCCACCAGCTGCAGGACGTCACGATCACCAAAACGGTCGTAAATGACCTGGCGCATAGACGCTTCAAACGGCTTTTCTGTGCTGTTTTCCATCGGGAACTCCGGACAACGGTGGCAGGGACAAGAACGTTTTCAGACTAGCAGAATTCGCCGGCGACGAAAGCCTACCCGGTGGCCAGGCCCCGGCCGCCGGCCACCGACGCCGCCGACAGGATATCGGCGAACTCCCGGGGCGCGCGCGCCGGTCGCTGGCTTTTCATATCGACACAGGCATGGGTGGACAGCGCCCGCACCAGCGTCTTGCCGTCGGCCGGGCGTACCAGCTGGAATTGCCGCGACGACCGGAAACGGCCATCAAATCCGGTCAGCCAGGTACCGAGCAGCAGTCGGTCACCGGCGTTGGCAGAGGCCAGGTAGTCGATTTCGGTTCGGGTGATGGCCATCGCCTTGCCCGTGGCCTCATGCAGCGCCCAGGTCATGCCCAGGCTTTCAATGTGGGCCCAACTGACCTCTTCGAGCCAGCGCACATAGACCACATTGTTGGCGTGGCCGAGGCGGTCGGTGTCCTCGTCCCGTACGGTAATCTCGAGGACAAAGGGATCGGGCAGGTCCCAGTCAATCGCGGTGTCAGCAGTCATGGTCGGTCGTCTCCGAGTTCGGGAACGGCGGACAACGGTAGCCGGCCAATCCGGTCGTTGTGAAGTGAACCAAAGTATAGATCGCCGTCGTGGGGATTGACCGAGGTGATCTCCTTCAGGTGCGTGCCCGTGGGGTCGTGCAGGCTGGCCAGCATTCGACCGTCCCGGTCGAACGCCACCACCAGGCCGTAGTTCTGGGGTTTGGGCTTGAGGCTGTCGGGCAGCTTGGCCACCAGATCCTTGATCCACGGCATCCGGTGCATGGTATCGACCTGGCGATTGCGCAGGGTCGGAAAGGCGACCCAGTAGCGGCCCTGATCATCCACCGCCAGGTTGTCCGGAAAGCCCGGCAGGTTGTCGGCAAACACCTCGGTGCGCCCGGCCTTCGGACCGCGCAGCCAGTAGCGGAGAATGCGGTATTTCCAAGTTTCGTTGACCAGCAGGAAGTCGCCCTCCGGCGACACCGCGACACCGTTGGCGAAATAGAGGTTGCGCACCAGCACATCGGTCTTTTTTGTCCGTGGCGAGTAGCGCAGCAGGCGCCCGTGCGGGCGCATCTCCAGCAAGTCCAGCAGGTAGTCGGGCTGATGGAACCGGGAACTGGCGTCGCTGAAATAGAGGGTGCCGTCAGGTCCGATGGCAACGTCATCGGTGAACCGGAACGGCGTGCCGCCGGCTTCCGTTGCCAATACCGTCACGGTCTTGTCGGGCGCGATCGAGATCAGCCCCTTCCAGGCATCCGCAACGATGAGATGACCGCGCCGGTCGAACACCATGCCCAGCGGCCGGCCGCCGGTTTCCAGCCAGCGTTCAACCCGGCCATCCGGGAACACCCGGACAATGGCCCCGTCCTGGGTGCCGGTGTAGAGAACGCCCTCGGGTGACACCGTGGTGTCTTCCGGCCCGTACACCTGCCCAAGAGCCAGCAGTTCCGCCTGTTTCAGACGCTCGTTCGGGGCCATGACGCCGCGCAGCGGCGGTGGCTCGGGTGGGTGCCAGGCCTGGCTGTCGATGGGGGACGGCGTCAACAGGAAGCCCCCGAGAAGCAGAAACACCACCAGCAGAGCAATCAACAACCATCTCATAGCGCGCGCACCCAGGGCCCATCCCGGGCCGTTTCGTTCTTGTTTGGCCTAACCTTAGCAGACCAACACCAACGTACGAAAACCGGATCGGGCCAGCGGGCTTATCGTTCGTCGTTGAGAAAGCGCCGGCACAGAGCGGCAAAGGTATCGGGCTTTTCAGCGTGCAACCAGTGACCGGTGTCCTGGATGATCCGCAGCTGCGCAGCCGGGAACAGGCGCATGATCTCATCCCGATGCTTTTCCTGGATGTAGGCGGAATCGGCGCCTTTCAGGAACAGCACCGGCCCCGGATAGGGGCCCTCGCCCTCGGGGGCCCTGGCCAGGTTGCGGTAGCTGGCATCGATGACCGGCAGGTTGAGCCGCCAGCGGAACAGCGGACCACCCTCGGTCTGCTGCTCTTTCGGCACCCGCTCCAGGTTTTTCAGCAGGAATTGCCGGGTTGCCGGCTCGGGGACGAACTCGGCCAGCTGTTGTTCGCCGTCCTGGCGGGACCTGACCCGGCTCAGATCCATCTGTTTCAGGCCTTCGAGGATGGCATCGTGGTGTGGCTTGTAATTCACCGGCGCAATGTCCGCCACAATCACCCGATCGACCCGCTCGGGCGCTTTCAGCGCCACCTGCATGGCGACCTTGCCGCCCATGGAGTGCCCCAGAATGCTTGCCCGCGCCAGACCCTGGCGGTCCATGTAGGCAAGGACATCCTCGGCCATGGCGGGGTAATCCATGGTGTCGGTATGGGGCGAACTGCCGTGATTGCGCTGATCCAGGGCGTGGATCTGCCAGCCATCCTGAAGCCGGCGGGCCACGCCGCCCAGGTTTTCCAGCGAGCCGAAGAGCCCGTGCAACAGGATCAGCGGGGCACCCTCGCCGGTGATGCGGTGATTCAGTTCAACACTCATGAACGGTGTGTCTCCGGGTAGTCGGGGTGAATCGGATGCGACTACATTACCATCGACGGGTGGCGGAGCAAGGGTGGCGGGGCAGAAACGAAAAAAGCCGGGCAAGTGCCCGGCTCAAGGTCATAGACGGTCCGCGAAACCACTCAGCAATAGAAAATGCTGTTCAGGTATTCGGCGAGTGCGAGCACGTTCTTACGTTCCTGCTCGTTATGGGGTACGAAGATTTCCTGTTCCATACAACACCTCCACCAAGGTCAAATCCGTTGCTTCAAGTTGGTGTGATAATGCTATCGTTGTTAGGGACAATAGCCGTTGACAAGGTGTCCCATACACTTGACATTTTGTACCAGCGTCTATGACAGTCTGTTAACCATCAGAAGGAAGGTCGTGGAATCTGCTCAACCGGACATCTCCGTGTCGGATCAGCCCCGGGTTGCCGCCTCAAGCACCCTCGCCCTGGTTCATTATCTCGATCGCCAGGGCGTGCTGGAGCCTGACCGCGTAACCGAGATCACCGGGCTGAGTCGGGCCGCGCTGGAAGATCCGGACCACCGGGTTCCGGCCGAGGCCCACTACCGGCTGTGGGAATACGCCGAGCAGGTGACCGGCGACCCAGGCATCGGCCTGCACGCCGGCCAGGTGGTCGATCCGGAGCGGATGGGCCTGGTCGGGCATGTGTTCTTCAACTGCGACACCCTCGGCGAGGCGGTGATCCAGTATGTCCGCCTGCAC
>JBPEXU010000236.1:0-6263 GCA_052031225.1 Marinobacter sp.
CAGCATCGGCACAGGGGATCCGGTTGCTGGCCGGCGACGGCATGGAGGCCAAGGAGCTGGCCCGCTGGAAAGCCCGGGTGCGGGAGGCGTGGCCGGGGGTATCGGTTGACGTTGCCGGTGAGATCAGCGACCGCTGTGACCACGACGACACCGTCGAGCTGCGGGTAGCGGCCATCCTTAATGGGTTGTCGCCGGAGGATGTCCGGGTCGAATGCCTGATCACCCCGGAATGCACGGGGACACACGAAACACCCGGCTCAGACCGTTTCCTGCTGGAGTTTGAGAAGGAGCAGGACGGCAAAACTCTGTTTTCAACCCGGCTCGAGCCCCCCTATCCCGGCCTGCAGACCCTGCGACTGCGGATGTATCCCTGCCATCCGGCCCTCACCCACCTGTTCGAAATGGGCCGGATGCTGTGGGTTTAGTCGCTGTTTGCCGTCAACGCGGTCGTCACCGGGTTGGCGTACATATCGAGCAGGAAGGGGCGTAGGGCCGGATCGCAAGCCGCCAGCCGACGCTCCATTTCGGCCTCGGCCGCCGCCATTTCGGCGGGTGTCCAGGCTTCGGCCGTCACCACCGCGTCGCTGACGGTGTCGGGCGTGGTGTGGGCGTCCGGGTGCAGGCCACGGGCGCGATAGGCAATCAGATTGGACGCGTGCAGGTGGTAGTTCGCATGCATTTCCCGGTCAATACGGGCGGCCAGGTCTTTCGGGTTATCCGGTGCGTCGGTAATTGGTGTGCCGAAATGCACATGGACATGGCCCTTATAACCGGTCAGGCCCTTCATGATTTGCTCGGTGTCCTCACCCTCGGCTTTGGTGTAACTGCCGGTGCGGGCACGGGTTTCCAGCTCGCGGGCCTTGTCGGCATCGCAGGGGTCGTACTCGTAGGCAATCGACACCGGCACAATGTGCAGCCGGTTCATGGCCTCTGCGAACGTCTGGCCACTTTTCTTGCGGCTCATGTAGAACATCTTGATGATCGCCGGGTCGGTAACGTCCAGACCGTCTTTCGCCCTGCCCTCGCGCTGGGCAATCCAGATGCTGTGGTTGGTGTCGATGCTGTGATTGATAAATCCGGACAGCGTCAGGTAGGCATCACGCATTTCCCGCGGACTGGTGATGTTTCGCCGAACCACAAAGCTCTTGTTCAGCCGCATCATTTCCGCAAACACCCGGTTGGCGAGCAGGTTATCGCCAATGGCAATACGGGTGGTGTTGAAGCCGTTCTGGAACAACAGGTAATTCACCACCATGGGGTCGAACACGATGTCCCGGTGGTTTGAGATAAACAGGTGGGCCGAATGCTTGTCGAGTTGCTCCAGACCACTGTGAGTGACCCGGCTGGTGGTGTTTTCGACCAGCTCACCGACGTAGGTAGAGAGACGGGCCTGGAGGTCGTCGACGCGGCTGAAGTGGCCGAAGTTGCGGTTCAGCCAATGGCGAACAAACACCCGCAGCAGCGCCGGCGCCAGCCGGGCCAGGGTCGGTGATTTAAAGCGACCAACCGTGTCCAGAAACTCCTGATCGTTGATGAGCCGCCGGATGGCCGGACCGGTTTCTTCGTCCGAATACGGACGGATGGCATCGAATTCCTGCATTGCAGTCCTGAGTCTGTATGTGCTGATCGGAAATCGCGCTATTGTAGCCTTTCTAAGGTCGCTTTGCCTTACCAGAAAGGCGGGTTGACCAACGGCGCCGGTTATTCTGGTATCATCCCTGCCGCGCACATAACCGGTACCGCTATGCACTTTGATCCGACTTTCGATCAGCTTTCCACCGAACGCCCCGTTACGCCCACCAAAACTCCGGAGCAGGTTCTGCACGAGGTGTTCGGTTACGAGGCGTTCCGGCCCCTGCAGGGCGATATCGTTCATGAAGTCGTCAATGGCGGGGATGCCCTGGTCTTGATGCCCACCGGGGGCGGCAAGTCCCTGTGTTACCAGGTGCCCGCGCTGGTGCGCCCGGGCACCGGCATCGTCATTTCGCCGCTGATTGCCCTGATGCAGGATCAGGTAACGGCTCTGCGGGAGCTGGGTGTGCGCGCGGCATTCCTGAACTCCACCATGGATTTCGAACAGGCCCGGGCGACCGAACAGGCGTTGCTGACCGGTGAACTGGATCTGCTGTACTGTGCGCCCGAGCGACTGATCCAGCCGCGCACCATTGAGTTGCTTCACCAGGCATCCATCTCATTGTTCGCCATCGACGAAGCGCACTGTGTGTCCCAGTGGGGGCACGATTTCCGTTCCGATTATTTGCAGCTGAACCTGCTCGCCGAACAGTTTCCCGGTGTGCCGCGGATCGCGCTGACGGCGACGGCGGACGAGCGCACTCGCAAAGAAATCGCCGAACGCCTGTCCCTGACCGCCGCCCGACATTTCATCAGCGGCTTCGATCGCCCGAACATTCAGTACCGGATTGCGCCAAAGACGAATGCCAACAAGCAGTTACTGAGTTTTATTAATGCAGAGCATCAAGGTGACTGTGGCATCGTCTACTGTCTGTCCCGAAACAAAGTCGAGGCCACCGCGCGGATGCTCTGCGAGCATGGGCTGACGGCCCTGCCCTATCATGCCGGGCTCAGTGCCCAGGAACGGGCCCGGCATCAGGAACGATTTCTCCGGGAAGACGGCGTCATTATCGTGGCAACCATCGCCTTTGGCATGGGCATCGATAAGCCGGACGTACGCTTTGTGGCGCATCTGGATCTGCCGAAGAGCCTGGAGGCGTACTATCAGGAAACCGGGCGGGCCGGCCGCGACGGCAAACCCTCAACCGCCTGGATGGTGTACGGCCTGCAGGATGTGATCAAGCTTCGGCAAATGCTGGAGGCCTCGCCCGGAAACGACCATTTCAAACGGGTGGAACGCCAGAAGCTCGATGCCATGCTCGGGCTGTGTGAGGTCACCGGGTGCCGGCGTCAGGTCCTGCTGCGCTATTTTGGCGACCAACTGCCCGAGCCCTGTGGCAATTGCGATACCTGCCTGAACCCCCCGGAAACCTGGGACGGCACCGTCGCCGTGCAGAAGGCGCTGTCTTGCGTTTACCGCACCGGCCAGCGGTTTGGCGTCACCTACCTGATTGACGTGTTGCGGGGGACGGCGAACGAACGCATCCGGCAAGCCGGCCACGATCAGGTGTCGACCTTCGGTATTGGCAGCGATCTGAGCGCGGCGGAGTGGAAAACCGTGTTCCGGCAACTGATTGCCAACGGCTACCTTAAGGCGGACCCGGAGGGCTACGGCGCGCTGCAGCTGACCGAGCAGTGCCGGCCGCTACTCAAGGGCGAGCAACAGGTGTGGTTGAGGAAGGACCCGGTGGCGCGCAAACCGGCTGGCCGATCCGCGGCATCATCGGCGAAAAAACCGTTTGACCGGGATCAGATCGTCGATCAGGCCGCCTGGGACCGGCTGCGCGCGTGTCGGAAGGCGCTGGCCGATCAGCAGGGTGTGCCGCCCTACGTGATCTTTCACGACGCCACGTTGTTTGACATGCTCCAGCGTCGGCCCCGGACGCTCTCGGAAATGGCCGAAATCAATGGGGTTGGTGCCGCCAAGCTGGAGAAATACGGGCACGCATTTCTCGACGCCCTCGCCCAACTCGATTCCGGCAGTGCCTCTTAGGCGGATGCCGCGCTAAAACCCTTCTTGCGAACCCGATAATGGGCGATAGACGTTGCCACGTGATTGCCGTCCTGATCGGTCAGCTTGCCTTCCAGAGTGAATTTGGCGCGACCAGTCGTGTCGGCTTCCGATAGAATCGACTGAATCTGCGCGTCGGACAGTGAAAACTCCACGGTCACATCCGAATTCGCCGGTTGCAGAAACTGCAGGGTCATTTCTTTGAGAATCGGCGTGTACGCCGGCCCCAGATCGAACAGCGTCAAGACGCCCCCCGGAATCTCCGCCACCAGGAAATAGGCCCCCGCATACAGGCTGCCAAAGTGGTTTTTGTTGCCTTTGAGGCGAACTTTGGCACGGACATAGCCAGGCCGAAGCTCTTCCACGCTGAACCCGTTTCGGGTCGCGAACGGTATCGACAGGCCAATGATTCTATTCACCGCGGCGTAGCCGCCGGTTTTGCGTAGCCAGGCGATGGGATTGGCCAGCGTTGCTTTCGGATCGGACGAGGAAACCCACTGTCCGGTTGCGCCAATCAGGGTGTCGATCAATGCCATAGTGTCATTCCTGTGGTTCGGGATGCGGCGATCATTGCAACCTCACCGCAGGATCGCAAGCCTCTTGAATCTTTTTTTCACATTGTGGCATTTTGGATGTGTTTTCTGGTCTACATTGACCAGTGTGCTTATTCGTCAGTGTCAGAGGAAAAGAAAGAGTGGCGATTGTCAGACACATACTGATCGCCGCCGTGTGCTCGGTTGTGTGCACCTGCTCGCTTGTTGCTTGGGCAGACGTACAAAGCACCGTCGTGACGGATGCTGGGCCCCGGGACTACATCCTCTGGTACCGGAACTATGACGACCCTGCAATCCGGGCGCTCGTTACACTGGCGCTCAACAAAACCCCCGAGTATGGCCCCTTCCGCTTGTTGCGCAGCAAGGAACTGAGCCAGGCCCTGATGCTGCGAGAACTGACGAACGATCATTCTGAGCTGATCGATATCGCGAATGTGGCGACCTCGGTGGAGCGTGAATCCTACCTGACCGCCATTCGAATCCCAATCGATGGCGGACTGCTCGGGTTGCGGGTGTGCGTGGTCCTCAAGGACAAGCTACCGCTGTTCAGAGGGATAAAAACCCTCGAAGATTTTCGCAATCGGGGCATTCGCATTGGCCAGGAGGTTTACTGGCCTGACACACCGGTACTGGAACTCAATGGTGTGACGGTGGCAACGCACGCGCGCCACGAGATCCTGTTTGGCATGTTGAAAAACGATCGATTCGACTGCTTTGCTCACTCGGTCACGGATGTAATGCGGGATATGACCCTGAACAACGATCCGGAAACCGAGATTGAGCCGAACCTACTGCTGGCGTACCCAATGCCGAACTATCTTTTTGTCCGCCGCGACGACATCGTCACGGCGCACCGCCTTCAGCTGGGCCTGGAACGTGCGATCAGCGATAGCAGTTTCAATGCCCACCTGATCCGGTACTACGCGCCGGCGTTGGAAATGCTGAACCTCGACCGGCGTACCATCATAGCGCTCGACAATCCTTACCTTACCGAAGAATCCCTCGAGGTTGGGCGCGGGGCCATCATGGACCTGCGCCAACGTCTTGAGGTGTTCGCCCGCTAACGCTACCTGCGTCAGACCCGGAATCGGGACACGTTCTGCGCCAGATGCTTGCCCACGGTTTCGATGTGACCACTGTAGACATCGTTCTCGCTCGCCGCTGCCGCCGCTTCCTGGCCCTGATCGGCAATCCGGTTGATGGAGGCGTTCAGTTCCTCGGTCACGGAGGTCTGCTCCTCCGACGCCGTGGCGATCTGGGAGGTCATCTGACTGATGGCGGTGATCGCATCGGCAATCCGGTTCAGCGCTTCCATTGCGTCTTGCGCTTTCTCCATACTGACGTTCGACACAGCGGTTGAGGCTTTCATCACTTCCACGGCATCGTTGGCGCCCTTTTGCAGACGCTCGATCATGTCGTTGATTTCTTCCGTGCTGCTCTGAGTGCGCTGAGCGAGATTCCGGACTTCGTCGGCGACCACCGCGAAGCCACGACCGGCCTCGCCCGCGCGCGCGGCCTCAATAGCGGCGTTCAGCGCCAGCAGGTTGGTTTGTTCGGCGATGCCCTCGATCACCTCCAGCACGGTGGTGATGGATGTAACATCCTTACCCAGGGTGTCGATGACTTCGGCGGCTGCATTAATCTCCCGGGACAGTTTCTGAACCGCATCCCGTGACGCGGCCACGGTTTCGAGCGAGGCCCGGCTTTCCGAGTCCGCGGTATTGGCGGCGTCAGCGGTCTGTTGAGCGTTTTGCGCGATTTCATTGGCAGCGGCCGACATTTCATTGATGGCGGTGGCCACCATATCGATTTCGGTTTGCTGCTGTTCCACGCTGGAGCGGCTGGCACTGGCGGTTTTCTTCAGGGAATCGACGTTCTCACTGAGTTCTTCGCTGCCTTGCTTGACGTCACGAACCACGGTCTGAATGTTTTCAACAAACCGATTGAAGCTCTTGGCAAGCTCACCGAACTCATCGCCGGCGGAGTCGTCCAGGCGATGGGTCAGATCGGCATCGCCGGTACTGATGTCCGCCATGGCCTCGTTCAGGCGTCGTACCGGCTTCATC
>JBPEXU010000237.1:0-2814 GCA_052031225.1 Marinobacter sp.
GCGGCTGCTGGGTGTTGGCGGGCATGCCGATGGTCTTGCTCACCACCTTGCCGGGCTGGTCGCGCAGCACACTTCCCACAAGCACTACCTTGGCCGGTGTGCGCGCCGCTCCGCTGCCGGCAAACGTGCAGCGGCAGGTAATGGTCACGAACTCCTCGCGCCGCTGGGCGACATTGATATTGTTGATGGTCTTGTAGTTGACGACGTCAAAGGTGACCATCGTCGAGTCGGCGGTCTTCTTGATGGTCGGCAACGGCTTGGATGTTTCGCGCTTGGTCGTACCACCCACGTCGACGGGGACCGAAATCACCTCGGGCTGCAGACCGGGCACGTAACCCAAGCCCGGGCCATCACCGCCGGTGATCGGCGTGCTGGCCAGCGCGGTGAGCGCCGGCGGAGTGTCGGGAATATTGGCGGAGGCAGTGACCGTCTGGGCAATGTCGTCCGGCCCGGTCCAGCTCACATTCACATTCACTATCTTGTACTGGCTTTGGTCGACCGGGCCGGCCGTGACCTGCAGGCTCGAAGTCCAGGAGAGGTTGTACTGCACTCCGGTCTGATTGATGGAACTCGCCGCAATACGGCCCCCGGCGTTATCCGCAATCATGGACCAGGCGAGTGGCTGGTTGCTTGCCACCGGCCATGTCACGCCAGGGTCGGCCTCCTTCTTTGAAAATGTGCGCAGGTCTTCGAGCTTGCCTTCGGCAATGGCAAGCGCGGCTGCACGGGCGCGGCTGTCGCCGCCGCCGCGCACCAGATCAACCTGCAGCTTGGCGAGCGCCACCAGACCCACACTGAGCACCAGCAAGGCAACGAATACTTCCACCAGCGACAGGCCGGCCTGCCGGTGAATGGGCTTCATAGAGATATTGGCGGTGCTCATAGCTGATCGCTCCAGCTGCCTTCCACGGGTCCGTACTCGACAAACTCGTCGTTATTGAAAATGGCGGCAAATACGCAGGGATCGTATATGGCGTTGTAGGTGCCGCTGCCCTGAAAGTTGGTGGCAGGATTCACTTCATCGACCACCACCATGGCACCGTGGATAGTGAAGCCACCATTGAGTTTGACCTTGGGCGATTCGTTGGCCACCGCCAGGCCCCAAAACTGCGTGTTGGCGCCAAACGTCAGCTCCCCGTCTACCACCAGCACCGCAGGAGCAAAGCGCGAGCCGACATCACCCGGCGGGGTACAGTCACCGGTTACCCAGATGAGACCGGTCGAAGCCGTGGTCAGCGTGCCGCAGTTGGGCAGCACCTGATCGGCACTGGCCTTCACATCCGCGGGCGAAGCACCGAACAGCCAGGCAAACATGTCCGTGGGGAAATTGGCATCGTTGTCTTTGATACCGCAGGCCATCAGCTTGTTGGGATCGGATGAGTTACCGAAGTTCTGGCTGCGGCAAATGTTCAGCGTCGGATCGTCTAGCGACTGGCATCCGCAACCGGATGTCGTATTGCCCAGGAAACAATCCGTATTGTTACTGCTGGGGTCACCGAGTGTCAGCGGCTCCTCGAATACACCGGCGTTGGTAGTGAAGAGCTGCTTCTGACATATATCCCAGCTGCCCGTGCCGTTCACTAGCGTGTTGAAATCCTGCTCGGTCCAGATACTCAGAAACAGGGGATTCGCCGGCGGGACATCGCAGGTACCCGGAGTGATCGCCGCGACCTCATCTCGCGTCAACGCAGCGTTGGGATTGCCCACCAAGTGGAAGGATCCTGACAGGCCCACCGCCGGCGCAGTCAGCGGCGGGATCGGGCCCGGCTGCACGGTGAACACCCGTCGCAGCATCTGCCGAACCACGGCGCGGCCAGTGCCGTCATCAGACTCACCCCGGGCAACGAGTACCACCGGTTGCGACCCGCCAGTTACGGCCGTAGGGTCGCGCGCGACGAAATACGCCTCGCCACTCAACGCCGGCAGTTTATTAAGCACTGCTGCGCCGGACTCACCCACGCCGTCGGAAGGCAGGGCGCGCACCTGCACCCAACTCCATGTGCCGTCGAACACCGCATCGGTACCGTCGCCGCAGGGCATGGTGGTGCCAGTACAAGGAGTCCAGCCCCATGCGGGTCCGGAAAAGGCAGCGGAATTAACGTCCAGAAAGGTCTTGGCCCGGTCCATCAACGCCTCGGCGGTTTCAAACGCCTCCTTCTGGCGGGCGTCGTTGCCCGCCATGCGCTGCTCCTGAATGCCGATCCGGGCGGCGAAGAACGTCAGAAACGTCGCCGCGATCAGCAACACCATGGCCACCACCAACGTGACCACACCACGCTGATAAACCGGAAAAACGACACGGGGCGGAATGTACATGGCGGGGCTCCGGGCGGCTTACAGGACGGCGTCGTTGCGGACGCGGATCTTTTCCTGGATCTGTCGGCACACGACATCCACGTTGCTGCAGTCGGCCGCCGTTAGATTCGACGGGTCGGTACTGCGGGTACGGGTGCCGGCGCGCAGGTTGACGATGACCGAGCGCACGGCCACACCGGTGAGGCCGGGCTCGGTGGTTACCGTGAACGAAAGGCTCTGAATCCAGGCGATGTTGGGGTCGGTCACGCCCTGCCACCCGGAACCGTCACAGTTCCACTGACTATTGTGGTTGTAGGCCTCCACCTGACCCGTGTTGGGGTTCAATCGGTAGCCAAAGCGGTTGGTATCGTCCGTACCGGTAGACGAAATGCTGTACGCCAGCCGGATACAGGAATCGGCCGGGGCAGCACTCATGTTGCTGACGACCCACGCATTCTCGGTAGAGAACGGGTTGGCCGTGGCGTACCAGGCGGGGCCGGTTGAAGTCCAGTCGAAGGT
>JBPEXU010000238.1:0-8164 GCA_052031225.1 Marinobacter sp.
ACGTTTCGGCGAACTGGTCCGGACCTTTGCGTTGCCGGATTTTGAGCCCGGTACGGCTCAGGGCCTGATCGATCAGCAGAATCAGGGCCAGGGCGGCTCGGACACCGAGCAGGAGGACGGCAGCCAGACACCACCCGGCGGCTCTGAACAAACGGGAGGTGGGTCCGGATGAAACGGTACAGCCTGGACTCCCCGCAAGCGCGACAGCGCGGTGTTGCGCTGATCATGGTGCTGCTGGCGATGGCGCTGCTGGTCATGCTGGCAGCGGGGATGACCCAGCAGCAGAGCATCCGGGTGTTTAAAGCCGGCCATTACCTGGCGCAGCAGCAGGGCCAGAGTATTGCGCTGGGCGCCGAAGCGTTCGCCAAACGCATCCTGATTCGGGATTTTGACGAAGACAAAGAAGACAACGCCATGATCGACAGCCTGGACGAGTTCTGGGCCAAGAACGCTGCGGTGCTGCCGATCGACGAGGTGGGCGTGGCGGAAGTGCAGATCGACGATCTGGGGGGGCGCTTCAATCTGAACGATCTGGTGACGCCGTCGGGGCAGGTCGATACCGAGGTCCGTGACCGCTTTGCCCGGTTGCTGAGGGTGCTCGGAATCACCGGTATTTCCCCCGACACCCTGATAGACTGGATTGATGACAACGAACAGACCATCAGTGCCTATGGCGCGGAAGACGGCCAGTATCTGATGGCGGACCCGGGCTATCGGGCGGCGAATCAGCCGTTTGTCAGCGTCACGGAGTTACGCCTGATCGAGGGTATGACCGAAGAGATCTACCAGGCCTTGCTGCCCCATGTCTCCGCGCTTCCGGTCAGTGGCGCGGGCATTAACGTCAATACCGCCACCGGGCCGATCCTGCAGGCGTTGCATGATGAGCTGTCGGAGGCTCAGATTGACTCGGTGCTGGAACGGCGCGAGGAAGAGTCGTTCAAAAACCTGCAGGAGTTCCTGGCGCTGCCCGAGTTTGCGGGCCTGGGGCTGAAATCCCGGGGATTGACCGTTCAGACCCGGTTCTTTGAAGTTGTGTCCCGGATTACCTACGATAATCGGGTTGTTCATATGGTCAGTACCGTGTTCCGGGACGGCGAAGGTCAGGTCTGGACGGTGCACCGGGATACCGGACAGAAAAACCGAATCACCAAAGAGCCGTACACCATTTCAGAAGGATAGTCATGTCTTATCGCCTTTATGTCCGGCCCCTTGCTCCCTACGCGGGCGTTGATGAAACCCCGGAAGGTCAGCTATTCAACTGGGTTCTGCATGACGCCAGCGGGGGCACTCAGGCCCACGGCACGGGCGATAGCCGGGAAACCATCGAGCAGACCCTGGCGCAGAATGCGTTGGAGAATGTCCGCCTAATCGGACTGATTCCGGGTGAGGACGCCGTGTTCTGCCTGGCCGACATTCCGGCGAAGCAGCAGCGCTTCATCCTGCAAGCGCTGCCCTACGCTGTCGAGGAGCAGGTGGCGCAGGATATTGACACCGTGCACCTGGCACTGGGCAAGCACACCGGTTCCGGCTATCGGGTAGCGGCGATTGACCGGGGCCGAATGAGCCATTGGCTGGCGCTCTATCGGGACTGGGAGCACGCCGTGCTGGATGCGATTTATCCGGACGCGGCGTTGTTGCCCACCACCGACCAGGGCTGGACCATCTGCCTGGACGGCGAGGCGGCAATGCTGATCAGCGACCGGGGCGAATGGCTCGCCATGCAGGCCGCCAATCTCGCCATGTTTGCGCAGACGCTGGCCATACCGTCGACTGAGGAAGTGGCGGCCGAAGTGCCGGTCCGGGTCTTTGGCACCGCCGAGGCGCTGGAGCGGCATCAGGCGGTGTTGGCGGAACTACGGGCCATCGACCGGCTGTCGGTGGCCGACGAAACCCTGGACCTTATGCCTCTTGAGCTACTGGCACACGCGCATCACCACCATCACTGTGAGCCGATCAACCTGTGTCAAGGGCCGTTCCTAGTAAAGACGGGGCAGGACAGCCCACTCAAGCCCTGGCGGCCGCTGATCGCCGTCGCGTCGCTGTGGTTTGTGGTTCAGGTGGCGCTGGAGGCAGGGATGGGCTTTTATTATCAGCAGCAGGCGGAAACATTGTCGACTCAGGCGATGGCGGTGTACCGGGAAGCGTTTCCGAACGATCGGAGAACCAACGCCGGTAATGTTCGCCGGGTGATCGAGGGTCAACTGAGAGTGGCTGGCTCGTCCGGGCCAGAAGTGGACTTCATCACCCTGATGAAGCATACCGGACAACAGTATTCCCGCCTTTCGGAGTCCGGCGCGTTGACGTTCAATTCGCTGAATTACACCCGCAGCCGGGGCGAGTTGGTCGTGGATCTCAGAGCCGATTCCTACGATCGCCTCAGCCGTCTCAGGAACGGTCTGTCCGAGCAGGGGCTGGAAGCCCAGATCGGTTCCGTGGTCAACGAATCCGGCGGCGCCCGTGCGCGTCTGACCGTCAGTGGAGGATAACGGGATGTTTGAACGACTCAAGGACCGACCGGCGGTTGGCAAACTCATTGCCCAGTACGATCAACTCCCCAGGCGCGATCAGCAGGCGCTTGGCGTGCTGGCTGTTGCGTTGCTGCTCGGGCTGCTCTATTTCGCCCTCTGGCTGCCGGTATCCGAGTTTCACGACCGCGCCAAAAGTGCCCGCGACAACGCCGCAGAACTGCTGAGCTGGATGCAGGCCAACCGGCCGGTGTTAATGCGCCTTGGCGGGACCAGCGGGTCGGCGGCCTCCGCGTCGGTCGACAGGCCGGCGGATGGCCGGGCGCTGATGGCGCTGGTGACCCGTACCGCCAGAGAGGCCGGGCTGGCGCTGCAACGATTCGAGCCCAGTGGCGACAGTGCCATCCGAGTTTGGCTGGAAGACAGCCCTTACGCGGATGTGGCCGCCTGGCTGGAAGGCCTAAAAAACCGCCACGGTGTGATCATCGATCAGGCCGCGATGGACCGGGACGATACCCCCGGAAAGGTATCCGTTCGTTTGACCCTGACGATTTGAGAGGTAGCCCATGACTGACGGCAGTGACAAAAACAACAATCCTGAGCCGGTCGTTGTGCGGCTGGATGAAGATGCGCGGAACGAAGCCCAGTCCATCCTGTACCATGCCTATCGAGAAGAACCCACCTTTCAGTACCTGTTTGACCACCGCCGACCGGGGTACGATCAGCGGGTCCGGGCGACCATTCGGGAACTCATTGATCTGTATTTCCAGCACGATCAGGAAGCAGTCGGCGTCATGGTGGACCACACCCTGGTGGCGGTTGCCTTCATTGGCGATCCTGAGTTGCGTATGAACCTGGCGGATCAGCTGAGCTGGCGCATCCGGATGGTGCTCACCACCGGCTTTGCCTCCACCCGACGTTACCTGGATTACCACGAGAAAATCCGGGACCTGCTGCCACAACCCAGCGCTCATCAGCTCCCGCTCATGGGGGTCGATCCGAAATACCAGAACCGTGGTTACGGGCGCCTGCTGCTGAAAACCGTCGAACGACTGTGCTCGGAAAACCCACGGGGCAGTGGTCTGGTGCTGGACACCGGTAACAGCCGGTATTTGCCGTTTTACGAATCCGAGGGTTTCCGCAGTCTTGGCAAGATACGTCTGGGCGATTTCGAGGATCATGTCCTGTTTCGCGAGGTAACGCCTGACGCCAAGGCCACGACATCCGGAACGTGTTGAAACCTTTTGAACTCAGGAGACGATGTGTCTGAGCAGTACGATTATGATCTGATCGTTATCGGTGCCGGGTCGGGCGGGGTTCGCCTGGCCCGGATGTCGGCGCAGCGCGGCGCCCGGGTGGCGGTGGTGGAATCCCGTTACCTCGGCGGCACCTGTGTCAATGTTGGCTGTGTACCCAAGAAGCTGTTTGTCTACGGTGCGCACGTCCGGGACGAAATCGAAGACGCCGGCGGTTACGGCTGGCAGGTTCCCACCGACGACGTTTCCTTCGACTGGCCGACGCTGGTTGCCAACAAGAACGCTGAAATCGAGCGCCTCAACGGTGTGTACCGCCGACTCCTGGAAACCGCGGGAGTCGCCATTGTTGAGGGTGCCGCCGTGTTGTCCGGCCCCAACGCGGTTCGGGTGGGCAGTCAGACCTATTCGGCCAGGCACATCACCGTGGCGACCGGCAGCTGGCCGGTGGTGCCGGACATTCCCGGCAAGGAACATGTGCTCACCTCCAACGAAATGTTCTACCTACCGCAGTTACCGAAAGAGGCCGTGATCTGGGGCGGCGGGTATATCGCCGTCGAATTCGCCGGCATCCTGGCCGGTCTCGGTGTGAAGACCAAGCTGGTGTACCGCGGTGAACTGTTTCTGCGGGGCTTCGATGGCGATGTGCGTCGGTTTGCCGAACAGGAAATCCGGAAAAAAGGCATCGAGCTTCTGTTCAACACCAACATCGAGTCGGTGGCGTCGCACAACGCCCACTACTCCGTCCGGCTCAGTACTGGCGAAAGCCTGGAAACCGGTCTGGTGATGGCGGCCACCGGTCGTCGCGCGCTGGTGGATGGCCTGGGTCTGGGCGACGTCGGTGTCGAGTTGACCGCGTCCGGGCACGTTGCGGTGGATGAGCATTTCCAGACTTCGGTGCCGTCGATTACCGCGTTGGGGGATGTGATCGGCACGCCGCAACTGACGCCGGTGGCCTTGGCCCAGGCCATGGTGCTGTCCAGACGTCTGTTTGGCGATGGTCAGGGCGATATGGATTACCGCTCGATTCCGACCGCGGTGTTCTGTCAGCCGAATATCGGAACGGTTGGCCTGACAGAGGAACAGGCGCAGGAGGCCGGGCACAGGCTGCGAATTTTCCGTTCAGAGTTCCGCCCGATGAAGTACACCCTGAGTGGTCGGGATGAGCGTTGCCTGATGAAGCTGGTGGTGGATGCCGACACCGATCAGGTTCTGGGCGCCCATATGGTCGGGCCGGACGCCGGTGAGATCATTCAGGGCCTGGCGGTCGCGATTAAAGCGGGAGCAACCAAGGCTCAGTTTGATGCCACCATCGGGATACACCCAACCTCCGCGGAGGAATTCGTCACTATGCGCGAACCGGTTGCCTGAGCCGCCCAAAGTGTTGCTTGCCGTGGTGTTTCAGGCCTGAGTCCCGGTCGTCAGACCTTGACCCATTGTCCAAGCACTTGCTGGAGTTTGTCCTTTCGTACGGGTTTGGCCAGGTAGCCGTTCATTCCGCTATCCAGGCACACCGACTCGGTACCGGGCAGCACATCGGCGGTGAGCGCAATGATTGGAATGCCGGCCTGGCCATTGCTTTGCTCCCACTCCCGGATTTGGCGGGTGGCCTCGTAGCCGTCCATCACCGGCATCTGACAGTCCATCAGGATGATGTCGTAGCCGTTATGGTTCTGTTTGACCAACTCAACCGCCTCGCGACCATTCGATGCAGCGTCCGTCTGGAATCCCAGCCGGTCCAGCATGGCCTTGGCGACGCGCTGGTTGACCAGGTTGTCCTCCACGATCAGGGCGTGCGCGGGTTCGCCGTTGAGCCGGCGAGCCGGCGCAACGGTGGTTGGCGCGGGCTGGACGCCTTCGGCCAGTTCGAAGGGCAGTTCGAAACGGAACGACGAACCCTTGCCCAGGTCCGTTTCAACCTGGATATGGCCTCCCATCAGCTCCACCAGCCGTTGAACCAGCGACAGGCCGAGTCCGGTACCACCATAATCGCGCATATTGCCGCTATCGAGCTGTTCGAATGAGTTGAAAATGTCCTGCAGCCGCTCGGCCGGAATGCCTGCGCCGGAATCGTTCACTGAGCAGTTCAGCAACAGGCAGTTGCTTTCGAGCGGAACGAATTCGGCGATCACATTGATGTAACCAGCGCCGGTGAACTTGATGGCGTTGTCCAGCAGACCCGCGAGAATCTGCCTCAGACGTCCCGGGTCACCGACCACCAGGGGGTGCTCAGGCCATTCGCCAAGAAATTTGACGCTCAGGCTAAGGCCTTGCTCTTCAGCAGCATGCCGGTAACTGGCAGCGCAATTGGAAATGAGGGTGCGCAGGTCAAACTCGTGGCTCTCCAACTGCATGTGGCCGCTGTCGATTCTGGCGTAGTCGAGAATGTCACTGATGACCGTGAGCAGGTCTTCGGTGGATGCCCGGGCGGTTTGCAGGTAATCGCGTTGCCGTCGGCTCAGTGGTTCCTCTTCAATCAGATCCACCATGCCCAACACGCCATTTAGCGGGGTTCTCAATTCGTGGCTCATGGTGGCCAGAAACTCGGATTTTGCCTGGCTCGCCATTTCGGCTTTGGCGCGCGCGTTCTCGGAGGCGGTCAGCGTCTGATCCCGGGCGGTCTCCAGAGACTGCAGGTGCGCTGCAAGTTCATTTAGCTGTTGTTCAATCTCTATGATTTCCCGGGAGCTCCCGTGGGTATTAACGGGTTTCGACCGGTAGTCCTTTTCGATCAACCGGTTGATCCGCCCAGAGAGGTCATTGATCGGCGAAAGGATCGTGCCCAGGAAGTGTTTGATCAGCATCACTGTGAAAAGAAGGAGGGCCAGGCCGACGGCAATGGAAGTCCAGATAATGTCCTGTTGCCGAGCGGCCAGCGCTTTGGTGCTGACTCCAACTTCGACGGTTCCGACGCGCAGGGCGCCGGTATTGAAGCCATAGTCGGGGGCGAACCAGTCTGAAGAGCTGGCGGAGCCAAACTCCAGAGGTTGCTGAAGGATTTCCGCCTGGAACACCATATAGCCGTCTTCCGCGATGGCGGCATCAACGATCGGATTGGTCGCCAGACCAATCTCCTTGCCCACCACATCGGAGACCCGAATCCAGTCCGCCCGCTCGTATTTGATCGCCTGTGACAGGATCTGTTCAAGAGCAAGGCCGTTACCGGAAACAACGGGGTATTCCAGCGCTGGCGCCAGGCTGTCGGCAAGCATCTGTCCGCTGTCGTTCAGATCCCGTCGGGCGTCCTCAAGCCGGGCGGAGGTGAAAAAGCCCATCAGTACGATAAACATCATCACAGAAGGAAGCGCTCCCAGTAGCAGGAGCTTGCGGGAGAGAGGGGTCAGGGGCCTGGCTTTACTTGCGCTCATTCAGGCTTCCTCCCCGCCCGTTCCATCTGTTGTCGTACGTAGTCGGCGATCGCTTGTCGCTCTGGTAGTGGTATGTTCAGTGAACGGGCAACCTGGAGGTTCAGCTCAACACCAAACTCCGTCGGGTAGGCAGCCGTTGGAAAACGACCGGATGTTAGGTGTTGAATCAGGTATTGCGCGGCCATCTCCGCCATCTGCGGATAGGGGGCGTATTTCGACGCGAGCGCCCCGGCTTTCACGTAGGCCTGACTTGGGCCGATTACAATGCGGTTGCGGCGATAGGCCGTGAGCAACAGGTGCTTGATCGTTCGCGGGTTGTATATTGCGCTATCGGGACCAGCCAGCAGGAAATCGCCGTAGGTCAGAGCGCGCACCAGAGTTGGAATGAGTTGCTCACTGTTATCGACAACGAAAACCCGGGCATCCATGCCGAAATCTGGCAACTGGTCGATCAGGTGTTCATAGAGATGGACTGTGTCGGGCGTTGCGAGCAGGGCAATTTTGTTCGCATGCGGGAGAATAGCCTTACCAGTAAGCGCTTGCAGAATGAGCGGGACGTCGAAATAGATAGCTGAAATCTGGCCTGGGTTGTGGTCGGTGTAGTCCTCTATGAAGGTTCGTTCGACCAGCATGGCAAGAATGGGCAGGTCGCGGTTGGCTTGCCGGACTTTGGAAAATGCGACAGGGCCGATGGTCACAACGGTTCCGGTTTTCATAACCGCCAGTTGATCGTTGGTCGCAAACTCCAGCTCCGCCTCGTCTCCCAAGGCCTCTGATAGCAGGCGAGAGATGTGCTTATCCAGGGCGGCGTTGCCGGAGCCGGCAATATAGACAACCGGTTTGGTTGCCGCTCCGTAGGCAAGGCCACTGAAAACGCACAGCGCCGCAAGCACGATCAGTGCTCGCAGCCATCTGCTCAGGTTCCCACGCTGAGGGAATCTATAAGGCGCGTTCTTGATATCTGTCATACCGTCCCGGGTGATTAAAACTCCCTGTTTAATTCTCAGAAGCGGACGCCCGCCTCGAAGAAAAACTGGTTCGCTTGATTAATGTTGTTGTCCTCGCTCAGTACCGGTAT
>JBPEXU010000239.1:0-7317 GCA_052031225.1 Marinobacter sp.
GTCGGCGGCCGCTACTCGCTGTGGTCCGCCATCGGCCTGCCGGTCGCGCTGTCCGTGGGCATGGAGCACTTCCGGGCCCTGCTGGCCGGAGCCCACGCCATGGACACGCACTTCCGCGATGCCCCCCTGGCCCAAAACCTGCCGGTGCTGATGGGGCTGCTCGGCGTCTGGTACAGCAATTTCTGGGGTGCGGAGACCCACGCCATCCTGCCCTACGACCATTACCTGCGCAGCCTGCCCTCACATCTGCAGCAACTGGACATGGAGAGCAACGGCAAACGGGTCACCGTCGACGGTACCCCGGTCGATTACACCACCGGCCCGGTGATCTGGGGCGGCGTCGGCTCCAATGGCCAGCACGCCTACCACCAGCTCATCCATCAGGGCACCCGGCTGATCCCGGCCGACTTCATTATCGCGCTGAAGACCCACAACCCGGTCGCCACCCACCACGCCGACCTGTTCGCCAACTGCCTGAGCCAGTCCCAGGCCATGATGACCGGCAAGACCCAGGCCGAGGCGGAGGCCGAACTCGTGCGTCAGGGCCTGGATCCGGCGTCCGCCGCCAAGCTGGCACCGCACAAGGAAGTCCCGGGCAACAAGCCGAGCAATACGCTGATTCTGGAGCAAGTCACCCCGGAGTCGGTCGGCGCGCTGATTGCCCTGTACGAGCACCGGACCTTCGTCCAAGGGGTGATCTGGAATGTCGATTCGTTCGATCAGTGGGGCGTGGAACTGGGCAAGCAGCTGGGTCAGAACATTCTCGACCGGCTGCTGACGCCGGACAGCCCCGACTCCGCCGGAGACAGCTCGACCGATCAACTGATCGAACGGTTCCGGTCAGCCAATCGCGCTTGAGATCCGCGCCCCGCGCCAGTGGAAATCCACTGGCCACAGTTTCTGCGAACGGTCATAGGCCTGCCACAGCTCAAGGTACGACTGCTGACGGACCGGGTGGCGCTCATCCGGAGCGATATCGGCCAGGGGTCTCAGCACAAAGGCGTTCTTCAGGATTTCGCCACGCGGGAGCTCCACACCCTCGATCACACCGGTTTGATGGCCGTAGGTCAGGATATCGAGATCGAGGGTTCGGGCGCTGAATTTGGGAACGTCCCGGCGACGGCCGTTGTCTGCCTCCAGCTGTTTGAAATGACGCGACAACTGCGCCACCGTCCAGTCGGTATCGACACCGACCACCAGATTGAAAAACGGCGAACCGTCAAAGCCCACCGCCTCGCTTTCGTACACCGGGGAAATCCGCAAGTCGCCAAACCACTGCGCCAGGGCATCGAGCGCCGCCGTCACATGGCGCTCCCGATCGACGTTGGTGCCGATGCTGATGTAAACCCGTACCTTATCGGCCATCCGTACCTCCCCGGCTGATTCGTACGCCAACGGACGCTGCGGCCGGAACCGCGCCCGGCTTTCTCAGGGTGAGGGTCAGACGCTCAACCCCAAACTCGGTGCGCAGCATATCGGCCACCGCCTCGGCCGCGCGCTCCAGCAGTTTCGGCTTCAGCTCCTGCAGGCAACGGGTGATTCGCTCGCTGACCGCGGCGTAGTCCAGCGCATCCTGGACATCGTCGGTGGCCGCTGGCCGACGGTTGTCCCAGGCCATGTCGAGATCCACCAGAATCCGCTGGCTCACCTCACGCTCCCAGTCATACACACCAATGACGGTTTCCACCGCCAGGCCTTCGATCAGGACACTGTCTGTCAACACGGTCTCCCGGGTGCTTCCACCCAATGCTGATTGAATATCGCGCAGCCAGGGGCTAACGTGAACAGGCTGGCAATGACAGGGCCGGCATTTTCGCACAGATTGCCCAAGACGTCTTTGTCCCGGAGCCACATCATGGCGCAGCTCGACCCACCGGTGATCATTGTTCTGCTCTGCTTCGCGGCGTATCTGCTCGGCTCGGTGCTGTTTGCGCTGCCGGTCAGCCGGTTCTGGGGCTTGCCCGATCCACGCGTCCTGGGCTCAGGCAACCCGGGAGCCACCAACGTTTACCGCGCCGGCGGCTGGCCACCGGCACTGGCCACGCTGGCACTGGACGCCGGCAAGGGCTGGCTGCCGGTCTGGCTGGCGCACGAGGCCGGGCTTTCGGTGCTGGTGCAGGCAACGGTCGCGCTGTGCGCGGTAACCGGCCACATGGTGCCCGCGTTCTTCCGATTCAAAGGCGGTAAGGGCGTGGCCACGGCCCTCGGCGCCGGCTTGGCGCTGGCACCGGTGACCACACTGATCATGGCGGCACTGTGGCTGGTGGCGATGTGGCGCTGGCGGATCTCGGCGCTGGCGTCACTCATTGCCATCGTCAGTGGACCGCTGATCAGTGCACTGATCGAACCCGACACCCTGCCGCTGTTTGGCCTGCTGGCCATTCTGATCGTGGTGCGCCATCGCAACAACCTGATCCGACTGGCACAAGGCCGGGAAGCAGGGTTCTGACGGCCTCAGTCCACCAGCCCGGCAGCGCGCGGTTCGCTCAGTGGTGGCAGGGTATCCATCGGCCAGCGCGGTACCGCGACGATGCGCTCACCGTCGCGCTGACCCGCCTTCAGACGCTGGGCTCCGGCGTATGCGATCATGGCGCCGTTATCGGTGCAGAACTCCGGGCGGGCATAAAATACCTGAGCACGCTGTTTGCCCGCCATAGCCTCCAGAGCCGCCCGCAGGCGTTTGTTGGCGCTCACCCCACCGGCGATGACCAGACGCTCACACCCGGTTGCCGCCAGCGCCCGCCGGCACTTGATGGTCAGGGTGTCGACCACGGCGGTTTCGAACGCCAGGGCGATATCCGCTTTCTCCTGCTCGTCCAAAGTGCCCGCTTCACGGGCCGCATTGACCGTATTCAGGGTAAAGGTCTTGAGACCGCTGAAACTGAAGTCAAGCCCGGGCCGGTCGGTCATCGGGCGCGGAAACCGGTAGCGGTCGGCCCGGCCTTTCTCGGCCAGCGCCGCCACCCGTGGCCCACCAGGGTAATCCAGGCCCAGCATCTTTGCCGCTTTGTCGAAGGCTTCCCCGGCGGCATCGTCCACCGACTCGCCGAGCAGCTGGTACTCCCCGATACCGTTCACCCGCACCAGCTGGGTGTGCCCCCCGGACACCAGCAGCGCGACAAACGGAAAAGCCGGCGGATGCTCCTCGAGCATCGGCGCCAGCAAATGGCCTTCCATGTGGTGGACCCCCAACACCGGAATACCGAGCGCAAACCCCAGCGCGTGGGCGACCGAGCCCCCCACCATCAGCGCACCCACCAAGCCGGGGCCGGCGGTATAGGCGATGCCGTCCAGATCCGAGCGGTCACAACCGGCCTCCGCCAGCACCTGATCGCACAGCGGCAGCAGTTTGCGCACATGATCGCGGGAAGCCAGTTCCGGCACCACCCCCCCGTAATCCGCATGCATGTCGATCTGGCTGTACAGGGCGTGCGCCAGCAAGCCGCGCTCAGTGTCCAAGAGGGCAACGCCGGTTTCGTCGCAGGAGGTTTCAATACCGAGGATGAGCATAGGATTGGGCCACCTTGAGTTGGCGGTTGGGTTGGTGCAAAGAGACAGGGGGCCATTTTAGCAGAAAGCCGAAACCGTCCGGCACATTCATCGAACAAACATTGACCTCGCCAGCACCCAGGCGCTATCATTGCCGCCCTAAAATATGCACTGGTCGAGTTTTAGCCAACCTGGCCAGGTATCGAGCCACTCCGGCACACCCGTGTGGCGCAAATGGAAACCGAATCTATCAGGTAGGTGATTTTCGAATGCCAGCTGTTAAAGTGAAAGAGAATGAACCGTTTGACGTAGCACTGCGTCGCTTCAAGCGTTCCTGCGAAAAGGCCGGTGTATTGTCTGAAGTGCGTCGTCGTGAGCACTACGAGAAGCCGACCACCGTTCGCAAGCGCAAAGCAGCCGCTGCCGTTAAGCGTCATCTCAAGAAGCTTCAGCGGGAACAGCGCAAGTTCGAGCGTCTGTACTAAGCTCTCATCAGACGCCGCTTGACTGCAAAGCATTGATTGCCTGTTCAGCAACAGGCTGCACAGAGCGATTCGAAAATGCCGCCGAGGCTTGGCTTCGGCGGCATTTTTGGCTGTGTTATTTCCCGACGCGCCGGTCGTAGTCTGCCGGCTGAGCTGGAGCACCCATGAGTGGACTGATCCCTCAACGTTTCGTTGAAGACCTGCTTGATCGCACGGATCTGGCGGAACTGATCGGCTCCCGCATCACCCTCAAGAAAGCCGGCGCGAACTACAAGGCCCGCTGCCCGTTTCACGACGAGAAAACACCGTCGTTCAACGTGCGCCCGGACAAGGGCTTTTACCACTGCTTTGGCTGTGGCGCGCACGGGGATGCCATCAGCTTTATCCGGGAATTCGAGGGCCTGGGCTTTACCGAGGCGGTGGAAGAGCTGGCCAAGCGGGCGGGCCTGGAAGTGCCCTATGACCGGGCCGCCAAACAGGAAATGCAGCAGGCCAGAACGCTGACCGACGCACTGGATTTTGCCAGCCAGTTCTACCGTTCAGCCCTGAACGGCCAGGCGGGCAGTTTCGCCCGGGACTATCTGCAACAGCGCGGGCTGGATCAGGCCATCATCGAGCGTTACCAGATTGGCTATGCCCCCGGCACCGGTACCGCTCTGTTCGAGGCCGCGCCGACAGAGCTGAAAGGCCCGCTGATCGAGACCGGCACCGTGTCCGACAAATTCGGCCGCCCCAGGGATCTGTTCCGCAACCGGATCATGTTCCCGATCCGCAATTCCCGGGGACGAACCGTGGCGTTTGGCGGCCGGACACTGGGGGACGACAAGGCCAAGTACATCAACTCTCCGGAGTCCGATGTCTTTCACAAGAGCCGGGAGATCTACGGCCTGTTCGAAGCGCGCCAGGCCACCCGCCAGCTCGACAAACTGCTGGTGGTCGAAGGCTACATGGATGTCATCGCGCTGGCCCAGCACGGCATCGATTACGCGGTGGCAACCCTGGGAACCGCAACCAACCAGGACAGCCTGCAAGCCCTGCTCAAGCAGGTCCGGCACATCGTGTTCTGTTTCGATGGCGATACCGCCGGGTTCCGGGCCGCGGACCGCGCCATGGAAAACGCGCTTGAACTTATGGCGGACGGACTGCACCTGCAGTTCCTGATGCTGCCCGAGGGCGAAGACCCCGACACCCTTGTGCGCAAGGAGGGTGCAGACGCGTTCAGCCAGCGCATCGAGTCCGCAACGCCACTGTCGCGCTACCTGTTTGACCGACAGAGCGAAGGGCTGGATCTGCAGCTGCCGGAACACCGGGGCGAACTCCGGGCGCGGGTGGAACCGCTGCTGAACCGGATGCCCCGCAGCACACTGCGGGATGCCATGTGGCATGAAATGATGCGCCTGTGCGGGGGGCGCAATCAGTGGCAGAACCGGCAGTCACAGCACCGCAAGGACTGGCGCGGAGAGCGTCGGGAGCGGCCACCGGAAGCGCGGGTGGATGTCCGACTCAGCAAGGACAGCACCCTGTGCCTGGCGTTACTGGAAGCCCCGGAAATGGCCCAGGAAGTACGCGAACTGGCCGATCAGTCCCGGCAGCTGCCACAGGCACGCCAGTTTGCCGGCTGGATTCAGGACCGTCAGATCAGGGACCGTCGGACCCTGATTAAAACCCTGGCGACGGACAGCCAGGCCCGGGATCGTTTTTTCCATCTGTTCGATGGCATCGAACACATTCCGAGCCGGGAGAATGCGCTGGCCCTGGCCCGTGAGCTGACCAGCCCCAACGAGGAGGCGTCACGGCAACAGCGGCTGGCAACACTGCTCAGGAACTTTTCCAAGCTGAGCCCGGAAGAGCGGGAAGAGCTGCGGAAACTGAGCGAAGGCACCTCCTGAGGCGCCAGACTTGAAACTTGACGCGCTGATCACCATCTAAACAGTCGGTGGCAGTGCAACCGAGCGACAGCTATAATGGCTGTTTAACTTTTTTCCTTATAGAAGCGAGTTCACAGGGTGTCTATGTCAGGCAATTCGCAAAAATCACGTTTGAAAGACCTCATTGCACGAGGCAAGGAACAAGGTTACCTGACTTACGCCGAGGTAAACGATCACCTCCCGGAAGACATCGCCGACCCCGATCAGGTCGAAGACATCATCCGAATGATTAACGACATGGGTATCCAGGTGTGCGAGGAAACGCCCGACGCCGATACCCTGCTGATGACCGAAGGCGACACCGCGGCCGACGAAGCCGCCGCTGCGGAGGCGGCAGCGGCTCTGGCGGCGGTCGAGAGCGACGCCGGCCGTACCACCGACCCCGTGCGCATGTACATGCGCGAGATGGGCACCGTGGAACTGCTGACCCGCGAAGGCGAAATCGTCATCGCCAAGCGCATCGAAGAAGGTATCCGCGACGTCATGGCGGCGGTTGCCCATTTCCCCGGCACTGCCGGAACCGTCATCCAGGCCTACGAGCGAATCATCGAGAACGAAGGCCGAATCAGCGACATCGTCACCGGCTTCCTGGATCCGGACGACGCAGAACCGTTCATGGGTGAAGACACCAACGGTCCGGACGACGACACCAGCCCGGACGCGGCCGCGACCGATGACGACGATGACACCACCACGACCGACGACGACAACGACAACGGCCCGGACCCGGAAGAAACCCGCCTGCGCTTCGAACTGCTGAAGGAAAAGCTGGATGCGGCGGAAAAAGCGCTGGCCAAGCATGGCCGGGGCGACAAGCGCACTCAGGACGCCCTGAACGAACTGGGCCAGGTGTTCGCACCGTTCAAGCTGGCGAACAAGGCGTTTGACGAACTGGTCAACGTCGTTCGCTCCACCAACGACATGGTGCGGGAGAACGAAAAAGCGATCATGGAAATCTGTGTGCGCGACTGCAAGATGCCGCGCAAGGATTTCATCAAGTCGTTCCCCGGCAACGAAGTCAACCTGGACTGGGCGGAGAAAATCGCCAAGAGCAAGAAGCCCTATGCCGCCGCCATCGGCGAGCGCATTGACGAAATTGTCCGCTTACAAAAGCGCATCCAGAACGTACAGACCGAAGTGGATCTGGACGTTGCCGACATCAAGGAAATCAACCGACGGGTGTCCATCGGCGAAGCCAAGGCCCGGCGCGCCAAGAAAGAAATGGTCGAGGCTAACCTGCGACTGGTGATTTCCATCGCCAAGAAGTACACCAACCGCGGCCTCCAGTTCCTGGACCTGATTCAGGAAGGCAACATTGGCCTGATGAAGGCAGTGGACAAGTTCGAATACCGCCGCGGCTACAAGTTCTCGACCTACGCCACCTGGTGGATTCGTCAGGCCATCACCCGCTCCAT
>JBPEXU010000024.1:0-8849 GCA_052031225.1 Marinobacter sp.
GGTGGCAGCTGAACATACATGTCGGCAAAAATGGTGGCGGACAGGAATACCTCGGTATCGAAACCCGCGTCTCTCAGCCACTGCTGCATCAGGTGCGCGGTGTCTTCGTCGTCGTCGACGATGCAGAGCTTGCGACGAGCCCGCTCAGGGACGCTGGGCGGGGGCAAGTGAACCTGATGCGACTCTGGCGCTTCTCTCATTAATTGCACCAGTCCCAGCAACTCGGCCTTTTTATCGATCGGGTCATTGTCGTCGTTTTCAAACCAGTGACTGATCAGATGCTGGAGCAGGTGCGCCGAGTTGGACACCGTGGTGAGCCCGTAGCTGCCGGCCGAACCCGCCAGCCGGTGTGCGGATTCGTAGGCCAGTTGCAGGCTGGAGGTCAGGCGCTGACCGGGCTGGCCGGGTACATCCGGGTGTTCCGGGATGTCGCGGATACGCTGTTCCAGTTGGTCAATCTTGGTTGGTAAGGCGCCGAGATACTTGGCTTTCAGGCGAAGCAGCTCGTCCTGTATATCGGTGTTCTGCCCTGGTTCTGCCATGCCTGCCCCGATCCTCGCCCGAACGTCCTACTTTGACACTTGCCTTCTTCAAACCTAGTCGATGGTGGCCGATGGTTCCAGTGGTGCCGAAAGGCTTGGCGGGCCTTTTTGGGCCGGTTAGTATGGGCGGGTTGTGCGATCCATAACCAGAAGAACAGAAGGCTGACACGATGACCAAACTGACCCGCACTCTGGTCGCTGTGGCCGCTTGCCTGATGGCAGCGGTGGCCAGCGCCAAAGACACTTACACTCTGCGTCTGGCTCAGACCTGGGGCCCGAATTCGCCCATTCTCGGGGAAACCACCGAACACTTTGCCGACATGGTTGAGGCCATGTCCGATGGCCGGCTGAAGGTGCGTATCGACGCCGCCAACAAGCACAAGGCGCCTTTCGGTATCTTCGATCTGGTGCGCAATGGTCAGTACGACATGGGTCATACCGCGTCCTACTACTACAAAGGCACCATTCCCAATGCAATGTATTTCACCACCGTGCCCTTTGGCCTGATTGCGCCGGAGATGTACGCCTGGTTCTACCATGGCGGCGGCATGGAGCTGATGCAGAAGGTCTACGAGCCGCACGGTCTGCTGTCGTTCCCGGGCGGCAACACCGGCAACCAGATGGGCGGCTGGTTCCGCAAGGAAATCACCTCCCTGGAGGATCTGAAAGGGCTGAAAATGCGCACTCCCGGTTTTGCCGGCGAGGTGATGGCGGAGCTGGGGGTGGCGGTTACCAACCTGCCGCCCGGGGAGCTGTACACCTCTCTGGAGCGCGGCGTGATTGATGCCGTGGAATGGGTCGGCCCGGCGCTGGATTTTCAGATGGGCTTCCACCAGATTGCCAAGTATTACTATTCCGGCTGGCAGGAGCCGGGGGCCGAGGTGCAGTTCCTGATCAACAAGAAGACCTGGGATACGCTGCCGGCCGATCTGCAGCGGATACTGACGGTGGCCATGCGCACAGCCGCCTACGACATGTACATCCAGAGCACCCACCAAAGCGGTGTCGCCTGGGCCCGGATGAAAGAGGACTATCCGGACGTCACCCACAAGGTGTTCCCGCCGGAAGTGATCGAGGCTCTGCGTACCACCACCCAGCGCCTGCTTCAGGAAGCGGCGGAACAGGACCCGCTGGCGAAGGAAATCATTTCCTCGCAGCAGGCCTATCTGCGCCAGGTCCGGCAGTGGACCAATATCTCCGATAAGGCGTATCTCAACAGCGTCGCCGGCGACTGAGCGCTGCCGCCGCCAGGTCGCTGGACCCCAGGGGGCGCCGGGTTTCGGATTACCCGGACGCCCTCTTTTTGTTTCCGGTGCTTTCTGGAAAAATACGCCGCTCACTCTTTGGGCAGGGCCGATGACCAAGACACTGCTTTCGCTGCGCAATCTCACCAAGCAATTTGACGGCAAGACCGTGCTGGATTCGCTCGATCTGGACATCGACGACGGCGAGTTCCTCACCCTGCTGGGGCCGTCCGGTTGCGGCAAGACCACGCTGTTGCGCCTGCTGGCCGGATTTGAGCATCCGGACGCCGGTACCATCACCCTGGCCGGCGAGGACATCGCGCAGGCGCCGCCGGAACAGCGGCCGCTGAACACCGTGTTCCAGCACTACGCGCTGTTTCCCCATATGTCGGTGTTCGACAACGTGGCCTACGGCCTGAAGATGGAAAAACGGCCGAAGGCGGAAATCCGCGAACGGGTGTCCGAGGCGCTGGCCATGGTTCAGCTTGAGGATTACGCCCGGCGCCGGCCGCACCAGCTGTCCGGGGGGCAGCAGCAGCGGGTGGCGATTGCCCGGGCGGTGGTCAAGCGGCCCAAGTTGCTGTTGCTGGACGAACCCCTGTCCGCGCTCGACTACAAGCTGCGCCGGACCATGCAGGTGGAGCTCAAACGCCTGCAGCGGGAACTGGGCATCACCTTCGTGTTCGTCACCCACGATCAGGAAGAGGCGCTGTCGATGTCAGACCGGGTGGTGGTGCTCAAGGGCGGCCTGATCCAGCAACTGGGCACGCCCCGTGAGGTCTACGAGCGCCCGGCCAACCTGTTTACCGCCCGGTTCGTCGGCGAAACCAATTTCTTCCCCGGCACCGTGGCGTCGGTGGACGAGTCCGCGATTACGGTGGATGTGTTCGGCGTGCCCCGTCGCCTGCGCCGGCCGGATTTTCCGGTGACCGAAGGTCAGTCCCTGCACGTGCTGTTGCGTCCGGAAGACATCCGGGTGCTGGCGCCGGATGCTGATCACGGCGTGCCCGGCAAGATTGTGGAACGCAACTACAAGGGCAGTACGCTGGATTCGGTCATTCATCTGGCCGATGGCACCGAAGTGCTGGCCAGCGAGTTTTTCGACGAAGACGATCCGGCGTTCGACTACCGCCTGGGTGAGCCGGTGAAGGTCAGCTGGGTCGATGGCTGGGAGTGGCTGTTGCCCGAAGAAAACGGCCATGACAACGGGGGTGGGCAGGCGCATGTCTAGCCTGCGCCAACAGCCGTTCCGGACCGCGGTGCTGGTGCTGGTCTGGGGCTGGCTGCTGTTTCTGGTGCTGGCGCCGAACCTGCTGGTGGTCAGCGCCAGCCTGATGACCCGCGACCCGGGCCGCTTCATCGCCCTGCCGCTCAATCTGGATGCCTACCGGCAGCTGATCGATCCGCTTTACTTCGAGGTCTTCCTGCACTCCCTGTACATGGCGGGGATGACCACCCTGATCTGTCTGTTGATCGGCTACCCGTTTGCCTGGGCGCTGTCCCGGGTGGGCAAGCAACGCCAGGTGCTGCTGATTTTCCTGCTGATCGTGCCGTTCTGGACCAACTCCCTGGTCCGCACCTACGCCCTCAAACTGCTGCTGGCCACCAACGGACTGATCAACAACGCCCTGATGTCGATGGGGCTGATCGACGAGCCGGTCAAGATGCTGTACACCGAAGCCGCCGTGATCATCGGCCTGGTGTACCTGTTGCTGCCGTTCATGATCCTGCCGCTGTACTCGGTGTTCGACGATCTGCGGGAAGAGCTGCTGATGGCCTCGCACGACCTCGGGGCCGGGCGCCTGGCCACCTTCGTCCACGTGATTGTGCCGCTGACCCTGCCCGGCGTGCTGGCGGGGGTGATGCTGGTGCTGTTGCCGGCGATGGGGCTGTTCTTCGTGCCGGACATTCTCGGGGGCTCGCGCAACCTGCTGGTGGGGAATGTGATCAAGAACCAGTTCCTGGACGCCCGTAACTGGCCCTTTGGAGCCGCCGCCAGCATCGTGCTGACCCTGGCCATGGCGGTGCTGCTGCTGGCGCACCGGTTGAGCAAACGCCGTCTGGGCGAGGAGGGGGTATGACACGCTGGCTGCCCCGCACCTACCTGACGCTGGTCTATCTGCTGCTGTACGTGCCGATTGCCGTGCTGGTGGTGCTGTCGTTCAACGACTCGCGCACCGGTTACGACTGGGGCGGCTTGAGCCTGCGCTGGTATGAATCGCTGTTTGCCAACCGCGCCATGGTGCAGGCGATGTGGAACTCGCTGTGGCTGGCGTTGTCGGCCGCCACCGTGTCGACCCTGATCGGTGCGCTGACGGCACTGGCGCTGCACCGCTACCGTTTCCGCGGCAAAAAAGTGCTCAACGGCATGCTGTTCGTGGTGATGATGTCGCCCGAGATCGTGCTCGCCATCTCCTTGCTGGCGCTGTTTCTGCTGGTCGGCATCCAGCTCGGCTACGTGTCCCTGCTGCTGGCGCACGTGACCTTCTGCCTGCCGTTTGTGGTGATTACCGTGATGGCCCGGCTCAGCGGGTTCGATGAGAGCCTGCCGGAGGCCGCCCGGGATCTGGGCGCCAGTGATTTCACCATGACCCGGACCGTGCTGATCCCAGTGATCGCGCCGGCGCTGCTGGCCGGCTGGCTGCTGGGCTTTACCCTGTCGCTGGACGACGTGGTGGTCAGCACCTTCGTCAGCGGCCCGAGTTATGAAATCCTGCCACTGCGCATCTACTCTATGGTGCGGGTGGGGCTGAAGCCCGAGGTCAATGCCCTGGGTACCCTGTTGCTGGTGTTTTCACTGGCGATGCTGATGTTGTCGCAATGGATACTGATAAGGAGCAAACGATGAAGAAACTCGCACTGGCCGGCGTTCTGGCGCTGGGCCTGACCGGCTGCAGTTCCGACGAACCCCAGGTTCTCAATCTGTACAACTGGTCGGAATACATGCCCCAGGAAGTGCTCGACCGTTTCCAGGAAGAGACCGGTATCCAGGTGGTGTACACCACCTACGACAGCAACGAAGCCATGTATGCCCGGCTGAAACTGCTGGATGAGAGCGCCGCCTACGACCTGGCCGTGCCGTCCACCTACTACGTCAGCAAGATGCGTCAGGAAGGCCTGCTGGCGGAGATCGACCGCAGCAAGATCGAAGGCTTCGATCGCCTGGACCCGGAACTGGTCAATCTGGACATCGACCCGGACAACCAGTACAGCGTGCCGTATCTGTGGGGGACCACGGGGCTGGCGGTCGATGCCGGGGATGTCGAAGGCGAGGTGACCGCCTGGGCCGATCTCTGGGACGAGCGTTTTCAGGGCCGGGTGATGCTCACCAACGACATGCGTGAGGTGTTCCACGTCGGTCTTCGGGTGCTGGGCTATTCTGGTAACAGCACCAACCCCGAGGAAATTGAGGCGGCTTACGAGAAGCTCACTGAGCTGATGCCGGCGGTACGCACGTTCAACTCCGATGCCCCGCGCATGCCCTATCTGGAGGGCGAAACCGACGTCGGCATGATCTGGAACGGCGAGGCGGTGATGGGGCGCGACACCATGCCGACACTGGAGTATGTCTACCCGGAAGAAGGCGTGATCGCCTGGCTGGACAGTTTCGTGATTCCCAAGAACGCGAAAAACCCGGAGGCGGCACATAAGTTCATCAGCTTTGTCCTGCGTCCGGAGATCTCCGCCCTGATCAGTGAGGAAATCGGTTACGCCACGCCGAACCTGGCCGCGCGGGAACTGTTGGACGAAGCGGTCGCCAGCGACCGGGCCAGCTACCCGACACCGGAAGACATGAAGAACGCGGAATTCCAGGTCGACGTGGGAGACGAGGCGCTTCAGGTTTACGCCAAATACTGGGAAATGTTGAAATCCGGACGCTGAGTCCACATATAAGTGCGGTCCCCGGCTTCACGCAATCGTAAAGTCTGGTCTATAACTTCCTTTTAAACGATTGGTTTACGGCACGTTTGTCAAACGTTCACAGAGGAATGAAGGATCATGGGATCGCGCTCGACACGTAAGTCCGCATTTATTGCTGCTACCTTTCTGACCGCTGCCGGGTTCTCCGGCAGCACCCTGGCCGAGGAGCTTCGGCTGATCACCTGGGGCGGTTACGCGCCCGACGACGTGGTGGCCCAGTTCGAGGAGGAAACGGGTATCGACGTCAAAGTCACCCTCTCCAACAACGAAGACATGATTTCCAAGCTTCGTGCCACCGGCGGCGCCGGCTTTGATCTGGCGCAGCCGAGCCAGGACCGCATCGTCGGCGTTCAGCGCCAGTTCAATATCTACAAACCCATCGATTACAGCCGGATCAACACCGATCAGTTGCAGCCGTCGATGGTCAAGGCCACCCAGGACGCCACCGAGCTCAACGGCAAACACTACGGGGTGCCGGCGGTGTGGGGCACCAGCGGACTGATCGTGCACAGCTCGGTGGCCGACACCGTGACCGACTACACCGACCTCTGTGATCCGTCGCTGGCCGGCATGGTCAGCTACCGCCTCAAGCGCCCGACCCTGATGGGCTTCGCCTTCGCCATGGGCATGGACCCGTTCGCCGCCTACAACGACCGTGAGGCGTACGAAACCATCCTGACCAAGGTCGAGGACAAGCTGATCGATTGCAAGGACAACGTCAAAACCTACTGGACCGGGGGCGATCAGTTGCTGGCCCTGCTGCGCACCGGTGAAGTGAAGGCGGCGATGGCCTGGGACGCCGGTGGCTGGAAGCTGAACGCCGAAGACCCCGACATTCGCTTTGTCGCCCCCGAATCCGGCGCCCTGGGCTGGATCGACACCTTCGCCATTCCCCGGCGCAGTGAAAACGAGGATGCCGCCTACCAGTGGATCAACTTCGTGATGCAGCCGGAGATTGCTGCCCGCATTACCAACGCCTCCGGCAACTTTACCGCCTCCAAAGGCGCCGATGAGTTCGTCAAAGCCGATCTGCGCGATGCCTATCGTGCCAGCTTCAACGATCAGGCGATCAATAACATCAAGTGGTATCCGCCGGTGCCGCCCGGACTGGAGACCGTGGAAGGTCAGGTGCTGGATCGGGTGCAGGCCGCGAACTGAGCCTATGACCAACCCATCTGACCTGTCCTGCAGCGGGCTGGTCCGCCGTTTCGGTGACACCACCGCGGTGGACCGGGTCTCGCTGGATGTTCCGGCCGGTTCGTTTTTTTCCATCCTGGGCCCCTCAGGGTGCGGCAAGACCACCCTGCTGCGGCTGCTGGCGGGGTTTGATCGTCCCGACGAAGGCGAAATCCGCATCCGCGGCGAGCGCATGAACGAGGTGCCGCCCAATCGCCGTCCGGTCAACATGGTGTTCCAGCATCTGGCGCTGTTTCCGACCATGTCGGTCGGCGACAACATCGCCTATGGCCTGAAACGGCAGAAGGTGCCGGCGGCGGAGCGGCGCAGGCGGGTGGCCGAGGTGCTGGAACAGGTGGGGTTGCCGGGCATCGAACGGCGCAATCCCATGGAACTTTCCGGTGGTCAGCGCCAGCGGGTGGCGCTGGCGCGCTGTCTGGTGCTCAAGCCGACGTTGCTGCTGCTCGACGAGCCGTTGGGGGCGCTCGACCTGAAACTGCGGGAACAGATGAAGGTGGAGCTGAAACACCTGCAGAAAGCCTTTGGCACCACCTTCGTCTACATCACCCACGACCAGTCCGAGGCGATGGTGATGTCGGATCAGGTCGCGGTCATGCGTAACGGCCGGTTCGATCAGGTCGCTCCGCCGGAGGTGTTGTACCGGGAGCCGGCAACGCCCTTTGTCGCCGGCTTTGTCGGCGACAACAACCGTCTGGACGGCACCCTGGTCGGCATCGAAGGGGCGTTGGCGGAGTTGCAGCTGGACGACGGCAGCCGGGTCCGGGGTCGGTTGGCCGGCGAATCGCCGCAACCGGGCCAGCGCGCCTCGCTGTTCATCCGGCCGGAATCGCTGGTGCTGGCCGGTGACGCCCTGCGCCCGGACTTTACCGGCCTTCGGGCGCAGGTCGCGACGACCCTGTTCGACGGCGCCAACAGCCGGATCGAAGCCTGCGCCGGGGCGCAGACCGTGTTTGCCCGCCTGCCCCAGGACGGCACCGCTGCCCGGCCGACCGAGGGCACGACGGTGCAGCTGGCCTGGGACCCGAATCTGGCCCGGGTCTTTGTGGCGGAGGGCGTATGAGTTCATCGGCACGTGGTTTGTCGTTGTGGTTGCTGCTGACCCCGTTCGCCCTGTGGATCTTGTTGCTGGTGCTGGTGCCGCACCTGGAGATGTTGCGGGTGTCGTTTCAGGTCCGGGAAACCTGGGATACCGTCAGCTGGGGGCTGAGCCAGTACCAGAACTTCTTCACCGAGTCCTATTACTGGCGCACCTTCGTCCGGACCGGGGTGATGTCGCTGTTCACCACCTTTCTGACGCTGCTGATTGCCTTCCCGATCGCCTGGTACATTGCCCGGCTGGCCCGGGGCCGCGCCAAGGGGCTGCTGTTCCTGGCCTGTCTGATTCCGTTCTGGGCCAGCGAACTGGTGCGCACCTACGGCTGGATGATCCTGCTGCGCGAGAGCGGGCTGTTCAGCACCTGGTTGCAGGCGCTGGGCTGGGCGGACGGTCCGGTTGAGATGTTGTACAACGACATCGCGGTGATCATCGGCCTGGTCTATAACGGGCTGCTGTTCATGGTGGTGCCCCTGGTGACCACCCTGGACGGGCTGGACGAAAACCTGGTGGAGGCCGGCTATGATCTCGGTGGTGGCCACCTGACCGTGCTGCGTGAGGTGGTGGTGCCCTGGGCCATGCCGGGTATCGTCTCCGGCTGCATCGTGGTGTTCATGCTGACCCTGGGCAGCTACCTGACCCCGATTCTGATGGGCGGCAAGGACAGCGCCTGGTTTACCGAGCAGATCTTCACCCAGTTCATTACCCGCTTTAACTGGGAGCAGGGGGCGGCGCTGGGGGTGTTGCTGCTGGTGTTGTCGTCGGTGATCGTCTGGCTCGGGCTGAAAGTCACCGGCCAGTCGCTGCGCAAGGTGATGGGGTGATCGCATGATTCGTTCGGTACCCCGCTCC
>JBPEXU010000240.1:0-3955 GCA_052031225.1 Marinobacter sp.
CCGCTACCCAGGCAGCGGATGGCGCCGGCCGGCCATTGCACGCGGAGGGCCAACCGATGCCTGATCTGTCCGGTTTCCACTTTCTCCGTCCGGCCTGGCTGCTGGCGCTGGCCGCCGTTCCTGTCCTGTTCCTGGTACTGCGAACCGCCCGTGGCGGCGACAGCGGTTGGGCCCGCTGGATTCCGGCGCCGCTGCTGTCCCCTCTGGTCAGGCGCGGGCGGAACGGAACCAGCGCGACGCCGGCCGCCCTGGCCGCCGCGGTACTGGCGTGGACTCTGCTGGCCGTTGCCCTCGCCGGGCCGGCGTGGCGGGAAGCGCCGACGCCCCTGAAACAGCCCGGCGACAGCCTGGTGATGGTTCTCGACCTGTCGTTGTCCATGCTGGCGACCGACGTCGAACCCGACCGGTTAACCCGGGCCAAACGTAAAATCCGCGATATCCTGGCCGAACGAGCAGACAGCCTCAACGCGCTGGTGGTATTCGCCGCGGACGCCCACGTGGTCACCCCGCTCACCGACGACCGGCGTACCATCGAAAACATGCTGGAGGTGCTCGATCCGGCCATCATGCCGGCCCAGGGCAACCGGGCGGACCGCGCTATCGCCCTGGCCCGGACCCTGCTCGACCAGGGGGCGCCAGGCGCCGGCCGCATCCTGCTGATCACCGACGATGTCAACGATCGCTACTGGCCGGCCATCGACGCCACCCTGGACACCAGTCGCTTCAGTCTCAGCACACTGGTGGTGGGCACCGAACAGGGCGGGCCGATACCGCTGGCCAAGCGAGGCTTCATCCGTGACAACGGCAACGTCGTGATTACCCGGGCCGACCGGGTATCACTCGCCGAACTGGCACAACGCCATGGCGGCCTCAGCCACCCACTGACGCTGGACAACACCGATATCCGCCAGCTTCGGCTGGCACCGGATGACAGTAACGACTGGCAATCCGTGGACTCAACCAGCACCGTCAACCGCTGGCAGGACGATGGCTACTGGCTGCTGTGGCTGGCCGCGCCCCTGTTGCTGCTGGGCTGGCGCCGGGGCGTACTTGCCGGCCTCGCCCTGACCCTGCTGCCTCTGGCCCCGGAACCGGCCCTCGCCGACAGCTGGGAGGCCTTGTGGTTGCGAGAGGACCAGCGGGCACCGGCACTGATTGAGGACGATCCGGCACGGGCCGCCCGGGAGCTTTCGTCACCGCAATGGCAAGCCACCGCGTTGTATCGGGCTGGCCAGTACCGGGAGGCGGCCCGGCTGTATGAAACACTGGCCGGACCGGAAGCCGCTTACAACCGGGGCAACGCCCTGGCCCGGGCCGGGGAACTGGAAGCCGCACTGGCCGCGTACGACAAGGCCCTCGCCCAGATGCCCGAGCATGAGGACGCCCGGTTCAACCGCAAGCTCGTCGAGGAGCTGCTGGAGCAGCAACAGCAGAGCGACCAGAACGGCCAACCACAGGGACAGCCATCGGATCAGAATGGCGATGACCGGAACCGCTCCGACAGCCAGAGCAACGGCGATTCGGACGACGGTCAGGAGGCCCCCGAGTCCACGTCGCCAAACAGCCAGCCGTCCCCGTCCGATCAGGGCGGTGACGGCCAGAACCAGCAGGCCCAGGGCAACACCGACGACTCCGGCACCAACAACGGCGATTCGCCGGAGCCGGAGTCTCCGCAGAGCCAGTCCGGGGCGACCGGTGAGCGCTCTGACGAGCTGGCCCCGGGCCAATCGGTGGAGGCGCCGGAAGAGCTGACCGAAACGCCTCTGACCCAAGGCCAGGAGCAGTGGTTGCGACGCGTCCCGGACAACCCCGGCGGCCTGTTGCGGCGGAAATTCCTGCAGCAATATCAACAACGACAAACACCGTCCGACGAGGGTGATACACCATGGTAAAGCGGATGATCGTAGTGCTGGCCGGCGTGCTCATGATCCTGGCCAGCCAGGCCTCGGCCCAGAGCGGGCAGCTGGTGGTGGAACCCGATCGCACCCGGCTGTACGAAGGCGAAGTGCTGACACTGACCGTCAAAGGCTCGATGAAGCTGGAGGTCAATCTCAGCAACCTGTTTGACTTCGACCTATCCCAGTTGCCGGCGCCGGACATCGGCAAAGTGGAACCCGACTTCGAAATTCTGGCGCAGAATCAGCGTTACAGCATCCGAACGATCAACAACGAAATGGTTGGCGAAATCACCTGGACTTATCAGTTGGCACCCACGCGCACCGGCACGCTGACCATTCCGGCACTGAGCTTCAAAGGTGCGCAGTCCGAGCCGATCGACATTGACGTGGTGTCCGGCTCGCCCCCGGGCCAGCCGGCGGCGAGCCGGGACAGTTTTATCGAGCTGTCGGCGGACAAGGCGGAAGTGTATGTCCAGGAGCAACTGACCCTGACCGTTAAGCTGTTTTTCACCGGCAACCTGATTCGCGGCGAGTTGTCCGAACCGGAGCACCCCGATGCCATCATCGAACCCCTGGGCAAACAGCGGGAATATGCCCGCTTCCGGGATGGGGTGCGCTACCGTGTGGTGGAGCGCCGCTACGCGGTGTTCCCGCAAAAGGCGGGTGAACTGACCCTGCCGCCAATCCGGTTCGAAGGCCAGGCGCGCGATGCCGCGGGCAAACTGACGTTTCTGCGCGACCGGGAAGAATTCTATACCGTGCCCGTCAAGCCGGTGCCGGCCAGTTTTACCGGCGATACCTGGTTGCCGGCCAGTGACCTGACGCTGGCGGACTCGGGACTGCCGGATGCGCTTGCGGTCGCAACCGGTGACGATCTGACCCGGAAGCTGGTGCTTCAGGCCCAGGGACTGCCCTCCGAGGCCCTGCCCCCCATCCCGACCGACACCCCGGAGGGCCTGCGCGCCTACCCGGATCAGCCCGAGCGCGCCACCTCGGTAACGCCAGAAGGGCTGCACGCCACCCTGACTCAGACCGTCGCCCTGGTCCCCATCCAGGCCGGCGAACTGACGCTGCCGGAAATCCGCATCCCCTGGTGGGACACCGACACCGACAGCCAGAAGGTCGCGGTTCTTCCCGCCCGCACGCTGACGGTCGCTGGCAACGCCGGCGCGAACGCCATCTCCGCCGAGGCACCCGCGCCGTCGGCGCCCGCCGGGGATGCCGATGGGAGCAGCTCGTCAGGCCCAACCGATGGGGCTGAGGCAGAGTTCTGGCCCTGGCTGAGTCTGGCCCTGGCGGTTGCCTGGTTCGGTACGTTGATCGCCTGGCGATGGCACCTTCGACGGCTTCGGCCAAAGGCTGAGCACCGAGACGTTGGGGACAACGAACAAGAAGCGGCGCTGTATGAGGCGCTGGTGTTGGCGGCCAAAAACGGCTCTCCGAGCACACCACACTTACTGACCCGGTGGGTGCGCGCCCGCCACCCCGACCAGCGACTGCACACGCTCTCGGACGTGCTGGGCTTTCTCGACAACGAGACCCTGAACCGGGAGATCGAAGCCCTGCAACGGAGCCACTTCGCGACACCGTCCGAGCAGTCCGGGAACGACAGCGGTGATCGTCAGGTTCTGCTTCGGACCCTGGACGCCCTTCGCCGCCAGCGACCCACCAGAGATCACGCCGAGACGCTGCCGCCGCTCTACCCGGACGGGCTGTCGGCCTGATTGCGCGAGCGGCGTCAGTCGGTCAGTTGCTGATTGATGACCAGCCGGACCGGCTCGTTTCCTGAATCGGTAACTGCAACAGGCTCGACAACCCGGCCCTGCCAGTCACCGGCCTGGGCCGCGACCGTACCGGAGCGGCTCAGCCGCGCCGTCACCAGCACCTGATCCACCGAGGAAATCGTCAGTTGCGGCGACATCGCGGCGCTGTCGTCCAGCCGCACCCGGGCGGGCAGATCGGCCGCGGTGAGTCGGGCCACCGCCAGCGGCGGCCCCTGGCGGCTGCCCGCTTCGCGGGCGAAGACAAACAGGGCCGTATCGGGCGGTACGTCGTTC
>JBPEXU010000241.1:0-3698 GCA_052031225.1 Marinobacter sp.
CAGCACCGGTCCGGCATGACCCGCCAGGTCGAGCAAATACCGGACGCGCCGGGCGATGGCCTCGCCCGAGTCGACCCAGTGCACTACCTCGGGCAACACCCGTCGCAGGCTGTCCAGCAACAGCGGGTAATGAGTGCATCCGAGCACCACGGTGTCCACCTTGGCCGCGCGCAGGGGCGCAACCGCCTCGGCCAGCGCATCTTCGGGAACCGGGACACCGCGCACCAAACCTTCCGCCCACTGCACCAGGCCCGGATGGCCGAGCCGTTCCACACTGCAATGACTGGCAAACTCCTGGATCAGCCGGTCCAGATAGGGGCGCCGCACCGTCGCCGGCGTTGCCAGCACGCCGACCCGGCCATTACCGGTGCGCGCCGCAGCGGGTTTAATGGCCGGAACAACCCCAACCACCGGCACCGCAGTCTCGGCCCTCAGCGACGGCAGTGCGATGGTGCTGGCGGTGTTGCAAGCGACCACCGCCACGTCGCAGGGCTGATCGGCCAGCGCCCGGGCAATCAGCCGGGTAACCCGTTCAACCACCAGCGACTCCGGCTGCTCGCCGTACGGAAACGCTCCGGTATCGGCCAGATAGACCAGCTCGACACCGGGCAACGCGCGATGAATACAGTCGGCAATGCTCAGACCACCGACACCGGAATCGAACACCAGTACCCGGGGACTCACGCCTGAGCACCTCCCCTGGCAATCTGCTGCTCCATGGCCCGAATCAGGCAACCGGCGATGGTGGTCTCGGGCGGCACCGGGGGCGTGTCACCCGGGCGAAACCAGCCGGCGTCGGAAATCTCATCCCGCTGCAGCTGCAAGTCGCCACTCCCGTAGTCCGCGAAAAAACCCATCATCAGCTGATGGGGAAACGGCCAGGGCTGGGAGCCCTGATAGCGGACGTTGGTGACCCTCAGCCCGGTCTCCTCCAGTGTCTCCCGCACCACCGCCTGCTCCAGGCTTTCGCCGGGTTCCACAAAGCCCGCAATCAGACTGTAGAACGGACGGTTGGCGCGGGCGTTTTTGGCCAACAGGAAGCGATCACCGCGGCGGATGACCACAATCACACATGGCGCCAGCCTCGGGTACCAGGGAATACCACAGCGATCACACCACTTGGCCCGCTCCCGCGGATGGCAATCGGTGGCCCGACCACAGCGACCGCAATAGCGGTGATCCCGCCACCACTGCCAGACCTGAAATCCGGTGCTAAGCAGCTCAACCGGGGCATCCTCCCGCAGCAACAGGGCTTCCCGCAGCGGCACGGTCTCCAGATCCGCCAGCGGTTCGGATCGTTCAGTCACGTAGACCCAGCTCTGTCCCAGTGTGCCCAAGGCCACTGTTTCTGCGCCTGAAGACGCCAGCCTGGGGTCACGCCAGGGCAACAGCCACTGGTCGTCGGGCTTGACAATGTGTGAGCCGGAAAGCAGCAGTACCCGATCCTCCGGCGCCGGAGCGGCGGTGGACCAGGCGGGTGTCCAAGCGGCGTCTGATCGGGTCATCGGCGTCCAGGGGTGACAGTCAGGTGATTAAGCCGCAATGTACCATATTGCACCAGTTTCCCAGAACGGTGCCCGGCTTTGCGCCCCGAACACAACCAAGTAAACTTAGCGCCTGTTTACAGACACCGGAGCACATGTTTATGCGACTTTATCAGGGACTTCGCAGCCTGATCCTGACCATTCTGCGCAAAATTCTGTTTTTATGGGTACGCACGGATGTCAGCGGCAACAGCACCGAAGCCCTGGGCCTCGATCCGAACAAGCCGGTGTGTTACGTGCTGCAATACAGCTCGTTGTCGAGCCGGCTGGTGTTGGAGCAGGAGGTGATTCGCGCCGGCCTGCCGGGTGCGACCGAAGCCTTGCCGGTCAAGAACGGCCCATCGCACTCGTTTTTCTTTCTGTACCGGCGCATCGGCGGCCTGTTCAGCGGGGGCCGGCAAACCCCGGTGCCCACCAACGAGTTCAAGGCACTGGTGCACTACGGCCTTGAGCATCCGCAACAGGATGTCCAGATCGTGCCGGTGTCACTGTTCTGGGGCCGCTCACCGGATAAAGAAAAGTCGCTGGTCAAACTGTTGTTGTCAGACACCTGGTCCGTGGCCGGTCGCCTGCAGAAGTTCCTGATCATCCTGGTGCACGGGCGCAATACCTACGTCCAGTTCAATCAGCCACTCTCGTTGCACCAGGTTATCGAGGAGTATCGGGACAACGAAGAGCGCGCCAACCGCAAGCTGGCGCGGCTGTTGCGCACCCACTTCCGCCGTGTTCGTCAGGCGGTTCTCGGCCCCGATCTGTCACACCGGCGCACACTGGTGGAGGGTTTGGTGCGCACCCAGGCGGTCAAGGAAGCGATCCGGGAAACCGCCGCCAAGGATGACATCCCGCCCGAGAAGGTTCGGGCCAAAGCGTACAAATACGCCGACGAGATCGCCGCCAGCATGTCCATTGTCACCATCCGCTTTCTGGAAGTGGTGTTGGCCTGGCTCTGGAACCGCATCTACAACGGCATTGCCGTGAACAACATCGAGGTGGTCAAGGACGTGGCCCAGGACAGCGCCGTGGTCTATGTGCCCTGCCATCGCTCACACATCGATTACCTGCTGCTGTCCTACGTTCTGTACAAGAACGGCCTGATGCCGCCGCACATCGCCGCCGGCATCAACTTGAACATGCCCATCGTCGGCCCGATCCTGCGGCGCGGGGGCGCCTTCTTCATGCGCCGTTCCTTCCGTGACAATCCACTTTATGCAACCGTGTTCAACGAGTACATGCACGTCATGTTCTCGCGTGGCTATTCCGTCGAGTATTTTGTCGAGGGCGGCCGGAGCCGGACCGGACGGATGCTGCCCCCCCGCCCCGGCATGCTGTCGATGACGGTGCGCAGCTTCCTGCGTGACCATCGCAAACCGATTGTGTTTGTACCGGTCTACATCGGTTATGAAAAAGTGATGGAAGGCCGCTCGTACCTGGGTGAACTCCGGGGCAAGAAAAAACAGAAAGAGAGCATCTTCGTCCTGGCCAAGACGCTGAAAAAACTACGCAATTCCTTCGGCCGGGTCGCGGTGAATTTCGGCGACGCCATCCCTTTGGCCGAGGTGCTTGATGAGGTACACGACTCCTGGCGTGACGAAGCCTATGACGCCGAATTCCGCCCACCCTGGCTGACCAGCGCGGTCGATGCGCTGTCACTGAAGGTCGCGTCCAACATCAACGCCGCCGTGGCGGTAAACCCCATTGGCATGACCGCCACCGTCCTGCTGGGCACCGAACGACTGGCGATGGACGAGGGTCAGCTGATTCGGCTCATGGATCAGTACGCCACCCTGCTCAAAGCCTACCCCTACGCCGATACGGTGACCCTGCCGGAAGGTTCGGGCAAAGACTGGGTGGCTTACTGCGAAAACATGGGGCTGGTTACCCGCCAGCCCCAGAAGCTCGGTGACATCATCGCGCTGGAGGGCAGCAACGCCATCCTGATGACTTATTATCGCAACAACATCCAGCACCTGTTTGCGATTCCGTCGCTGATTGCCAGCCTGTTCGAGAACAAGGACTCCCTGCGCCGGGAGAAAATCCTGTTCCTCGCCAACGTCGCCTACCCCTACCTGCAGGCGGAACTGTTCCTGAAGTATGCACCGGAAGAGGTCGAAGGCGTCATCGACCACTGGATTGATGTTCTGGTGGAACAGGGAC
>JBPEXU010000242.1:0-6845 GCA_052031225.1 Marinobacter sp.
CGCACCCACCGGGGCACCGAGCTGATCGAACTGACCGACATCCTGTACTGCGAAGCGGACCAGAAATACGTCACCATCCACCACACCGACGGCGATACGGTATCGGACTACACCCTCAAGGAACTGGAAGCCAACTACCCCCGCCACCTGCTGCGGATTCACCGCAACACCCTGGTCGGCGTTCGCTTCATCAAGGCGCTGGAGCGCAGCCCCGAGGGCCAGACCCTGGTCAGCCTGCGCGATCACCCCCAGCGCCTGGCGGTCAGCCGACGCCACACCAGCGACGTGCGGCAATGGCTGCGGGAGCACCAGCCCGGCTGAGGCTGCGGCTTTCCCGACGGGACATTTTCGCCGTCTCGCGTTACCCTTGGCGGACATTTTTCCCAACCGACAGTGAGTGCCATGTCCAAACGTACCCTTCGCATCGCGACCCGCAGCAGCGCGCTGGCGCTCTGGCAGGCGGAATTCATCAAGTCCGAGCTGGAACGGCTGCACGACCACATCGACGTTGAGCTGATCAAGATCAAAACCCAGGGCGACAAGATCCTGGACGTACCGCTGGCCAAGATCGGTGGCAAGGGCCTGTTTGTGAAGGAGCTGGAAGAGGCCATGCTCGATGGCCGCGCCGATCTGGCGGTGCATTCGATGAAAGACGTACCGATGGAATTCCCCGACGGGCTGGGCCTGGTGGCCATCTGCGAGCGGGAAGACCCGTCCGACGCTTTTGTCAGCAACCGCTACAGCCACGTCGACGACCTGCCCCAGGGCGCCGTGGTTGGCACCGCCAGCCTGCGCCGGGAGGCCCAGCTTCGGGCCTACCGGCCGGACCTGCAGATCCGGGTGCTGCGCGGCAACGTCAACACCCGGCTGGCCAAGCTCGATGCCGGCGAGTTCGACGCCATCATTCTTGCCGCCTCCGGGCTCAAGCGCCTGGGTTTTGAAGACCGCATCCGCTACTGCCTGCCGGACACCGTGTCTCTGCCGGCCGTCGGCCAGGGTGCTCTGGGCATCGAGTGCCGGCTGGCGGACGCCGAGCTGATCGACCTGCTGGCACCGCTGAACCATCCCGACACCGCCGACCGGGTCAAGGCGGAACGGGCCCTGAACCGCCGTCTGCAGGGCGGCTGCCAGGTGCCGATTGCCGCCTACGCCCTGCTGGAAGACGACCAGACCCTGTGGCTGCGCGGGCTGGTGGGTTCGGTCAACGGCGAACAGATCTTCCGGGTCGAAGGCCGGGCGCCGCGGGCTGACGGCGAACGGCTGGGCCGGGAGCTGGCGGAAGACCTGCTCGCCATGGGCGCCGACAAGGTGCTGGCGGAAATCTATGGCCATACCCCCAGCTGAGTCCCTCGCACTGACCGGCCGGCGCATTCTGATCTGCCGGCCGGAACCGGAGGCGTCGCGCCTGGCCTCGGCGTTCCAGGCCGCCGGTGCCGAAGTTCGGGTCCTGCCCCTGATCGCCCGCGAACCGCTGCCGGAGACGCCGGAGCGACGCACCACCCTGCTGAACCTGGACGAATTCAGCCACATCATCGCCGTCAGCCCCTACGCCGCACGTCTGCTGATGGACGCCATTGACACCTGGTGGCCCCAGCTGCCGGTCGGCCTCCGCTGGTACGCGGTCGGCGCCGGCACCGCCGCCGAACTGGCGCGCCACGGTCTGCCGGTGCGTCGCCCGGCGCAGGGCTGGACCAGCGAAGCGCTGCTGCAACTGCCGTCGCTGAACCGGGTCGAAGGCGACCGGGTCTTGCTCGCCCGGGGCGACAGCGGTCGCGAGCTGATTCGCGACACCCTCACCGACCGGGGCGCCCGGGTCACCGTGCTGCCGTTGTACCGGCGCTACTGCCCGGACTACCCGGCCGCCGAGCTTGATCGCGCCCTGGGCGCGTTTGCCCCGGACGCGGTGATCGCGCTCTCCGGTGAAACCTTGAACAATCTCATCGCACTGTGTGCGAAACGAGGCCATAATCTATACGATAGGTTACTGATCGTTCCTGCCGACCGGGTCGCTGACCATGCCCGATCGCAGGGATTCGCATCGCCCTGTGTACCAGGAAGTCTTGCCGATTCTGAGATCGTGGCCACCGTTGCTGCGCACCTGCGCGACGGAACGTGTGGCTCCGCAGACAACAAGTAAGGACGCCCGTGACAGAAACAACCAACCAATTGCCTGCGCCCGTCAACCGGGAACCCTCCCCTCGCCCCAAACTCTGGCCCCTGTGGCTGCTGACCGTGCTGGCTTTGGCGCTGGCGCTGGCACTGGCCGGCTGGAACTGGCAGCAGTGGCAGGTACATACCGCAACGCTGCAGACTCTGGAGCAGCTGCGTCAGGACACCCGGTCGCTGAGCGAGCGCTATGGCGAACGGGGCAGCGAGCAGAATCAGCGCCTTCAGTCCCTGGAGGAGCGCCTGGCGGCCCAGCGGGAACTGATCGCCACCCAACAGCGTCAGATCGACCACAATGCCCGGACCCTGCTGGAAGCCGGCAACCGGACCCGAACCGACTGGTTGCTGGCCGAAGCCGAGTACCTGCTACGGATTGCCAATCAGCGCCTGCTGATCGAAAAGGACATCCGTGGCGCCCTGTCTGCGCTTGAGGCGGCCGACGAGGTGCTGGCCGAATCGGACGACATCGGCGTCTATCCGGTGCGCCAGCAACTCGCCAAGGAACGGCTGGCGCTCAAGGGCATCGAAGGGGTTGATCGCACGGGGCTGTACCTGACCCTGGAAGCGGCGATCGACAGCGTCCAGCAGATCACCGACCAGGCCCTGATTCACGATTCGGCACCGGGCCTGCCCGGTCAGGCGCCGGACACCGCGACCGGCGCTGACGACGCCGACGGCCAGCTGGCCAAGGCCTGGGACGCGGTCACCGACACCCTATCCCGGGTGGTCGTGGTGCGGCGCATGGACGAACCGGTTAAACCCTTGCTGTCGCCCGATCAGAGCGCCTACGCCCGACTGAACCTGCAACTGATGCTGGAAGAAGCGGAAATGGCGGTCCTGCGCGGCAATCAGGCGTTGTACGACCGGGCCCTGGCGAAAGCCCGTTCCGCCATCGGGCAGTGGTACACCACCGATAACCCCCGGGTGAAGGCGCTGACCGACACCCTGGCGGAGCTGGCCGACCGCAACATCGATCCGGAACTGCCGGACATCAGTCAGTCCCTGGCGTTGCTGAAACTGCGCCTGGCCGGCCGCCTGACCAGTGAACCGGAGACCAGCGGCGAGGCAGGCAGCAACGACGGCCAGGGAGGCGAGGCGCCATGATCCGGCTGCTGTTCATCGTATTGATCGCGCTGCTGATCGGGACCGGACTGGCGCTCGGACTGCAGTACGACCTGGGCTACATCCGTATCAGCCTTGGTCATTACCTGATCGAAACCAATTTCTGGGTCGGCCTGGCACTGATGCTGACTCTGGTGGTGCTGTCGGTGGCGCTCATCAACACCACCCGCCGGTTGCGTCGGGGCACCGGTCGGCTGACCGGCTGGCTGGCACGGGGCAACGAACGCCGGGCTCGCCGCCGGACCACCCAGGGGCTGCTGGCGCTGGCGGAAGGCAACTGGCCCCGGGCCCGCAAACTGCTGACCTCGGCGGCGGACAAGGCCGACACGCCGCTGATCAACTACCTGGCCGCGGCACAGGCGGCGTTTGAATCGGGGGATCACGAAGCGGTGGACGAGCTGCTGCGCAAGGCCTTTGAAAGCACCCCCGGCTCCGACCTGGCCGTAGGCATCACCCAGGCTCAGCTGCAGCTGGCCGGCAATCGGCTGGAACAGGCATTGGCCACCCTGGTGCGGCTGCGCAAACAGTCCCCGCACCATCCGTTTGTGCTGAAACTGCTCAAGAACACCTACCTGAAACTGGAAGACTGGCGCGAACTGTCCCGGCTGCTACCGGAATTGCGCAAGCGGCAGGTCCTGCCGGACAGCGAGCTGGGGGAACTGGAGCGTCAGGTCTGGCACAACCTGCTGGAGCAGGCCGCCGAGGACTGCCAGCGCCGCCGCGCCGACGATCCGAACGCCTCGCTGGAGCCGCTGACCCGCCTGTGGGACGAGTTACCCGGCTTCCTGCGCCGGGACGAATACACCATCCGTGATTACGCCCGACTGCTCGCCCAGCTTGGCGACGAGGCCCAGGCTGAGACCCTGCTGCGCAAGGTCCTGCGCAATCACTGGAGCGACGAACTGATTAACCTGTACGGTCGGATCAAGGGCCAGAAGCCAGATGAACAGCTGTTGCTGGCGGAGCAGTGGCTGAAAGACCGACCCAACAACCCGGAACTGCTGCTGGCCCTGGGCCGGTTGAGCCTGCGCAATGAGTTGTGGGGCAAAGCCCGGGAATATTTCGAGACCAGTCTGAAACTGCGCCGCAGCCGGGAAACGCTGGCGGAACTGAGCCGGTTGAACGCCCATATGGGCGAAGAGGAAGCCAGCATCCGCCTGATGATGCAGGGGTTGTCCCAGGACAACGGCCTGCCTGAGCTGCCCATGCCCCGCGCCTGATTACTGGCGCGGCGCGTACTCCAGCACGTCGGAGAAAAAGGCCTGCTGCGGCAGGCCGGCGTCCATCAGGGCGTCCATCAGGGTATACACCATGGTCGGGGAGCCACTGGCGTGCACCTCGACGTGGCGCCAGTCCAATCCGGACGCCAGGACGGCCCGCACCAGCTGGTCGTGATGCCCGCCCCAGTCGTTGTCCTCATCATCACCCACCACCGGCAGGAATCGGAACGGCGGCCACTCCCGCGCCCAGCGCTGGGCCAGTGAGCGCAGATACATATCTTCGTGCTTGCGGACCCCCCAGAACAGACTGACCGGCTGGTCAAAGTCGGTTTCCTGCAGGTATTCCACCAGACTCTTCATCTGCGCAAAGCCGGTGCCCGCGGCCACCAGCAGGACCGGCTTGTCGGGCGCGGCAGCCAGGCAGGCTTTGCCAAGGGGCAGCTGCAGGGTCACGTCCTGGCCGGAACTCAACGCCTCGATCACTTTCTGGGCCGATACCCAGTCCGGGGCGGCCTGAATGTGCAGCTCGATATGCTCGGCGGACGGGCTGCTGGCGATGGAAAAGTAACAGGGATCGGTATCGGGCAGCAGCACCGCCAGGTATTGCCCGGCATGGAACGACAGCTCACGGCGCCGTGGAATCTGTAGCTCGACCCGAAACACGTCGTGGCTGATGGAACGCACGTCCACGACCTTGGCCTGGACGGTGCGGGGTTGGTTGTTACCTGCGGCCATAATGGCGTTCATCTCCAAGGTTAGATCGGATCGCGCCTGCGACCGGCACATCATCAGGCGCGCTCCGACCGGAATGTCTTGCCCGTTTCGGGTGTTCAGCGCAGCCCCGGACAGCAGGCGGGCCTCACAGAGCTCGCAGACGCCATTGCGGCAGGCCGCGGGCACGGCGATGCCTCTGCGCCGGGCCGCGGTCAGCAAATCCTGCTCGGCGCCGGCGTCAAACGCCAGCTCCGAGGGCCGGACACACACCCGATACACGGTACGCCCTGTCAGTCGGGGCGCTGGCCGGGAATTTCAATCCCCAGGCTGTCCCAGAGCTGATCCACCCGCTGCCTGACCTCATCGGTCATGGTGATCGGCTGGCCCCACTCCCGGTCGGTCTCACCCGGCCACTTGTTGGTGGCATCAAGCCCCATTTTGGAGCCGAGGCCAGACACCGGGGACGCGAAATCCAGATAGTCGATCGGCGTGTTCTCGACCAAGGTGGTGTCCCGCGCCGGGTCCATTCGGGTGGTGATGGCCCAGATCACGTCCTCCCAGTTGCGGGCGTTGACGTCGTCGTCGGTGACAATCACGAACTTGGTGTACATGAACTGACGCAGGAACGACCATACTCCCATCATCACCCGTTTGGCATGGCCTGGGTACTGCTTCTTCATGGTCACCACCGCCAGCCGGTAGGAGCAGCCTTCCGGCGGCAGGTAAAAGTCGACGATTTCCGGGAACTGTTTCTGCAGGATCGGGATGAACACCTCGTTGAGCGCCACCCCGAGGATCGCCGGCTCATCGGGCGGACGACCGGTGTAGGTGCTGTGGTAAATCGGATTCTTGCGATGGGTGATCCGCTCGACGGTGAACACCGGAAACTGATCGACCTCGTTGTAGTAGCCGGTGTGGTCACCAAACGGCCCTTCCGGCGCCATATCGTCCGGATAGATAAAGCCCTCCAGCACGATCTCGGCACTGGCCGGCACCTGCAGATCGCTCAGCCCGGCCTGCACCAGTTCGGTCCGCGCCCCCCGCAACAGGCCGGCAAAGGCGTACTCGGACAGGGTATCGGGCACCGGGGTCACCGCCCCGAGAATGGTCGCGGGGTCGGCGCCCAGCGCCACCGCCACCGGGTAGGGTTTACCGGGATGCTGGCGCTGAAACTCCTGAAAGTCGAGCGCACCACCGCGGTGGCTCAGCCAGCGCATGATCAGTCGGTTCCGGCCAATCACCTGCTGGCGGTAGATGCCCAGATTCTGCCGTTCCTTGTTCGGTCCGCGAGTGATCACCAGTGGCCAGGTCACCAGCGGGCCGGCATCGCCAGGCCAGCAATGCTGGACCGGAATCTGATACAAATCGACCTGGTCCTTCTCAATCACCACGTCCTGGCACGGCGCCGAACGCAGCACCTTCGGGCTCATGCGGATGACCTGGCGAAACAGCGGCAGCTTGTCGATCGCGTCCCGGAAACCCTTGGGCGGGTCCGGCTCTTTCAAAAAGGCCAACAACTTGCCGATCTCCCGCAACGCCGATACATCGTCCTGCCCCATGCCCAGCGCCACCCTTTTGGGTGTCCCAAACAGGTTGGCCAGAACCGGCATGTCATAGCCCTTG
>JBPEXU010000243.1:0-19074 GCA_052031225.1 Marinobacter sp.
CGCTCGACGTCGGCCAGGTTGTCGCGATCCATCACCAGGACATAGTCAAACGCCTGCAGGTCGCGAGCCTCAATCTGGCGCGCTCGCAACCCGGATAGATCGATGCCCCGGCGCGCGGCTGCGGCCATGGCGCGCGCATCCGGCGCTTTACCCACATGCCAGCTTCCGGTGCCGCAGGAATCGATCTCAACCCGATCCTCAAGCCCGGCACGGTTCACCAGGTGACGAAACACCCCTTCGGCACTGGGTGATCGGCAGATGTTGCCCAGGCAGACAAAAAGCACACGCACGGTCGCCGTCACTTCGCCGCCTCCCCGTGTTGCGCCAGCCAGGCCCTCACCCGTTCCAGATCGGCTTCGGTATCGACGCCGGGTGCCGGCGCCTGGACGGCGATGTCAACATGAATGCCCGCACCGTTGTACAACGCCCGGAGCTGCTCCAGAGATTCCACCCGCTCCGTCGGCGCCGGCGGCCAGGTAACAAAATCACCGAGGACACTGGCTCGATACCCATAGATACCTATGTGCCGGAAATAGCCGATGCCATCGGGCAGCGACACCATGGCGGAGTCGAACGGCGTTTGCGTTGCCCAGGCGTCTCGGGCCCAGGGGATCGGGGCGCGACTGAAGTAATGCGCCATACCGTCCCGGTCAAACACCACCTTGACCACGTTCGGATTGAACACCGACTCGATATCGTGGATGCGTTCGCACAAGGTCGCGATCGATGCGTCCGGATAGCGTTCGAGATTCTCGGCGACCTGATCGATCAGTGCCGGCGGGATCAGCGGTTCGTCGCCCTGGACATTGACCACACGGTGTTCCGGCTCAAACCCGAGTTTCCGGGCCACTTCTTCCAGCCGGTCGGTGCCACTGGCGTGTTCCGGCGAGGTCATCACAACTTCCGCGCCGAAGGCCTCGCAGCAGGAGCGCACCCGGTCATCGTCGGTGGCCACCACCACCCGGCTGGCGCGGCTTGCCTGTGCCCGCTCGACGACATGCCTGATCATGGGCTTACCGGCAATGTCGGCCAGGGGTTTGCCGGGCAGCCGGGTCGATGCATAACGGGCGGGAATGACAACGGTGAAGGACATGAAACCTATGCTCCCTATCCTGCGTCAGTGCTTTTCCAGACGCTCGTCGGTGCTCAAAGTGCGGGCTTCGGTCGCCAGCATCACCGGAATACCCTCGCGAATTGGGAAGGCCATGGCGTCGTGGTAACAAATCAGCTCAGTGCGGTCCTGATTGAGTTTGAGTTCACCCTTGCACACCGGGCAAGCGAGCAAGGCAATCAGCTTCTTATCCATGGTCGGATCTCTTTGGTTCAGCGTTGTTAAGCTGCCTGGAACATTCGTCCAGCTGTGTCAGGAAGGCGGTTACAAACGCTTCCGGGCACTCGGCCTCTACGGCGAGGTACCAGGCATTGTCCGTTGCGAATGACCGGCATTTTACGGCGTCTTTGGCAGTCATCACCAGCCATTCCCCGGCTTCGGTACGGAGGTCGTCAGGCTTGAACCGGTGGTGGTCCGGAAACGGCTGAGCGCGCACTTGGGCCCCCAGTTGCAGGAGCGTGTCGAAGAACCGTCCGGGATTGCCGATGCCGGCCACCGCGCGCACGGCCTGACCGGAAAGCGCCGACAACGGCCGGACTTCGCCGGTGCGCAGATGCACCAGGCCAGTGGGCATCAGGTTCATCGAGTAGACCCGGGGATGTTCAAGACCGGCAAATCCTTCCAGCCGGCCGTCCTCGGCGGTGGCAGTGGCGCCATTCACCACCACGTAGTCCACGATGCTGAGACGGGACACCGGTTCTCTCAGCGGGCCAACCGGAATCATCGCCCCGTTGCCGACGCCACGGCTGGCGTCAAACACAGCCAGTTCCATGTCCCGAGGCAGCGCGTAGTGTTGCAGGCCATCGTCACAAATCAACACGTCGCCCAACGCCTGCGCAAGGGCATAGTCGGCCGCACGCCGACGTTGCGGGTCGACAACCACAGGCACACCGGTGGCCTGGGCCAGCATCACCGGCTCGTCACCGGCTTCGGCGGGATCGGTGTGGCCATCGACCAGTAACGGATAGCGCGCCGACTTGCCGCCATAGCCCCGACTCAGAATCACCGGATGCCAGCCCCCGGCGCGCATTTCACGGACCAGGCGGGCGGTCAGCGGCGACTTTCCCGTGCCGCCGGCGGTGATATTGCCCACCACCACGACCGGCGCCGGTAGCGACTCGTTGCGAAGGCGCCAGGCCTTGCGCCGGCGGGCATCACCGATAGTCCGGTACAACCAGGAAAAAGGCGCCAGCCACCATAACGGGCGGCGATTGCTGTACCAGAGCCGCTCCACCAGCGTGGTCATGCCGACTCGCTGAACTGCATCTGGTGCAGCTGCGCGTAGGCGCCACCGGCGGCAAGCAACTCGTCGTGACGGCCAGACTCGACGATTCTGCCCTTGTCCATCACCAGAATGCGGTCGGCTTTCTCGATGGTCGACAGGCGGTGGGCAATCACCAGCGTGGTTCGGCCCTGCATGACGGTTTCCAGTGCCTCCTGGATGTGCCGCTCAGACTCGGTATCCAGCGCCGACGTGGCCTCATCGAGAATCAGGATGGGCGCGTTCTTCAACAGGGCCCGGGCGATGGCAAGGCGCTGACGCTGACCGCCGGAGAGCATGACGCCGTTGTCGCCGATCATGGTGTCCAGGCCGTCCGGCATCCGGTCGATAAACTCAAGCGCATGGGCCTTGGCCGCTGCTTCCCGGATTTCCTCTCGACTGCATTCCCGGAGCGCCCCATAGGCAATGTTGGCCGCAATGGTGTCATTGAACAGCACCACGTTCTGGGTCACCAGCGCAATCTGTGCCCGCAAGGCCCGAAGGCTGTATTCCCGGATCGAATGGCCGTCGATCCGGATGTCGCCATCCGTGTAATCGTAAAATCGCGGCAACAGACTGACCAATGTCGACTTGCCGCTGCCGGAACGCCCAACCAAAGCAACACTCTGGCCCGCCGGAATCGACAGGGAAATGTCCTGCAGCACATTGTCGAGCTGGTCCCGGTAGCGGAAGCACACCTGATCGAATTCGATGTTGCCCTCTACCCGCTCCGGCGCGTAGGTGCCGGGATCGGCTTCCGGGGTTTCGTCCATGGTCTCGAACACATCGTAAGCCGCGGCGACGCCTTTCTGGATCCGTGCGTGAATGTTGGTGACCTGTCGGATCGGTTTCGCCATGGTGGTGGCGGCGGTAATAAACGCCACCAGCTGCCCGGTGCTCATTTCGCCACGAATTTCCGGCGCCAGCATCATCCACACCAGTGACGCGATGGCGATGGCCACCAGAACCTGTATCACCGGGACACTGATCGCCTGGGTGGAGGCCATTTTCAGGCTCTGGCGCAGATTGCGGTCGTTCACGTCGCGGAACCGTTCCCGCTCATACTCCTCTCCGCCGAAGGTGCGCACCACGCGGTAGCCGGAAATGGATTCCGAGGCGACGTGGGTGATGTCGCCCATGGAACTCTGAATGCGCTTGCTGATCCGCCGAAAACGCTTGCTGGCATAGCTCACCACGGCACCGATGATCGGCCCCACCACCAAGAACATCAGCGTCAGCTTCCAGTTGGTGTACAGCATGAAGCCAAGCAGCCCGAGGATCGTCAGACCCTCCCGCATGGCAACGGTGACGGCATTGGTGGTGGCGTCCGCCACCTGTTCGACGTTGAAGGTCAGCTTGGAAACCAGCCGGCCCGAGGCGTGATCGTCAAAGTACCTAGACGGCAGCGCCATGAGCCGGTCGAAGACGTCGTTGCGGAGAGTGTTGATGACGTGGCGACCGACGTAGCTGATGAAGTAGCTGCTCATGAACGTCCCCACGCCGCGCATGGCGAACACACCGACAATCACCAGAGTCAGCAGCAGGCGGTTTTCATCGGTCGGATTCTCGATCGCCGCGATGACATACTCCATCGCCGCCGCCATGCCGGTCGACGCGCCGGCATAGATGACGTTGCCTACCACCGCCAGGGAAAAGGCCAGCCAGAAGGGTTTGGCGTAGGAAAGCAGACGTTTGTAGGTATCCCAGCTGTTTTTCTCGGACATGGCCGGCGCCGGATCACCGTTAGTCACTGGTTTCCGCCCCCCGCTCGGTGGTAATACTGAGCTTGGCGAACCCGAGACGGCCGGCAACGTCCATGGCCCGAACGACGAATTCGTGCGGGGTCCTGGCATCTGCCGTGATGACAAACGGCAGCGAGTTGTCGCCCTGAGCCAGCTCACGCACACCCCGCTCCAGCGTTTCCAGGCGATTATTGATCAGCGGACGGTCGTTCAGAAAGTACTGGCCCTCGGCGTTGATCACCACGTCGATCAGTTCCACATCCGCGGTGTTGGCGGGCTCACCACTGGCTTCAGGCAGTTCTACCTGCAAGTGGCTCTCGCGGGTAAAGGTGGTGGACACCATAAAGAAAATCAGCAGCAGGAACACCACGTCGATCAGAGGAGTCAGATCGACGCCGACTTCCTGGCTTCTCTGGCGCTTGAACTTCACGGTGTTCAGGCTCCTTCCACGTCGATTTCGCGGTCTCCGTGCACCACTTCCACGAGCTTGATGGCTTCCTGCTCCATGCCCACCACGAGTTCATCAACCCGCCGCAGGAAATAGCGGTGACAGATCAGGGCCGGGATAGCAACACTCAGACCTGCCGCGGTGGTAATCAGCGCCTCGGAGATGCCACCGGCGAGGTTTGCCGCGTTGCCAACCCCTGCCAGCTGGATTTCGGCAAATACCTTGATCATGCCAATGACGGTTCCGAGCAGACCAAGCAGCGGCGTGATCGTGGCTACCGTCCCCAGGGGATTGAGGAACCGTTCCAGCTCATGAATCACCTGGCTGGCTTCGTGCTCGATGCTTTCCTTCATGATCTCCCGACCGTGCTTGGCATTGAGCAAACCTCCGGCGAGGATACGTCCCAACGGAGACGACGCCTGCAGCGCTTTCAGCTTCCGTCCGTTCAGGTCTTTTTTCTTGATCCAGCGCCAGAGTTCATTGCTGGTTTGAGGGGGCGCAACCCGTGAGGCCCGCAGGGTCCAGAAACGTTCCAGAATGATGGCCAGCGCCAGGATGGAACAGGCAACAATCGGCACCATCAGGATGCCACCGGCTTTCAACAGCTCGAACACGCTTGGTCTCCCTGGTCAATTACAAGCCGCGCTACTTTAGCATAGCTGCCGGCACAGACCACACCGGATATGTCACGGTATTTTGCAATCGTCCCGGGTCAGGCCCGCGCCCCCGATCCAGAATGGTGAGCCGGCCCTCGCCTCCGATATTTCAAGACCCTGAGCCGTCGCCCACATATCGATCGCGCCCGAACAGGCCGTGCTCAACGCCTGCGCGCCGGCGTCCCGATAACGCCGGGTAACCGCCGGGTGCGGATGGCCAAAGCGGTGCCGGTAGCCGGCACTGTAAATCACCAGGTGGGGCGACAGCGCTTCGACCCAGGACAGCGAGGATGACGTTTTGCTGCCATGATGCGGCGCCAGAACAATCCGGGCGTCGGGCCGCGCCAACGCGCCTAAGCCATCCGCCTGAGCCAGAAACTGGCGTTCCGTGTCGCGGGAGATATCGCCGGGTATCAGCCATTGCACCCGCGTATCGGGATCGGTGATGCTGAGCACACAGGATGCATCGTTGCCGGAAGCGGGCTGGGTCGTGCGCCAGTAGTGCAACGCCAGCCGCCCCAGCGTCGATGGTTCGCGGGCACAGGCCACGACCCGGGTGTCTGGAAACTCGGCTAAGCGCTCGCCAATCCGGACCGGCTCCCCGGTCACAACCCGACCAACCGGGATCGCCCGCAACAACACCTCAAGGCCACCGGCATGATCGTTGTCACCGTGGCTGATGACCAGCGTGTCGATGCGATCAATGCCGCGCTGCCGAAGCACCGGCAACAGCGTGGATTGCACTGCCGAAAACACGCCCGCCACCGCCGGCCCGGTGTCGTAGACCAGCACCTGGCGCCCCGACTGTACCAAGACCGACAGCCCCTGCCCTACGTCCAGAACGGTGAGCCGAGGCGCCTCGTTCGCAGGCGCTTCCGGCTTGGTACCGGCCGACAGCAGCACCCAGCCTCCGAATAGCAGCACCGACACCACAACGGCGTCACGACTGGCGTACCGGATCAACACCAGGCCCGTGACAGCAAGCGCCATGGCTTCGACCGGTGTCGCCATAAGCACCGGCCACGGCCATTCGGCGACCCGGCTCAGACCAGTCCAGAGCAGCCCGACAGCGCCATCAATCACCGCCGCAACCGGTCCGGCGAGCGCCGGTAGGACGGCCACCAACAAACCGCCAACGATGACCACCGGCATGACCACGAACGAGACCCAGGGGATGGCAACGAGATTGGCCAGCAACCCCGCCACCGGCTGGCCCTGCCCGAACGCGACCAGCAAAGGCCACAACCCCAAAAACACCGCCAACTGAGCCAGCCACAGCGCGTTAAACCAGCCGGGTTGACGCAACCGCCCGGCGAACGCCAGCACCAGACAGGCGACGGCACCGAACGACAACCAGAAGCCCTGATCCAGTGGCGCAAACGGGTCCATCAGGGTAACAACGAACAACCCCAAAGCCAGACCGCGCCACGGGGCCGCCGACCGCCCGCACAATACCGCCCACCCAGCGATGGCGACCATCACCAGTGCCCGTCGGGTCGGCACCGCAAACCCTGAACATAAGGCGTACAGAACGCAGGCGGCGATCATCCCCCAATACACCAGCAGCCGGCACTGGCGCTCGGACAATCGACACCCCAAACGCGTCATGGTCACACTGCGCACCAGAAGGGCGGCACCAATGGCTACCAGGCCGAGGTGCAGCCCCGAGATCGCCACCAGATGAATGGTCCCGGTCGCCTTCAGCACGTCCCAGTGTTCGGCCTCCAACCCGCTCCGGTTCCCGATCATCAGGGAGGCGATCAGAGGGTAATGCTCCGACGGCCCAAAGACCTGCGCCGCCCAACGCGCCAGGCGATGGTGGATCGCAACATACTGGCAATGCGCGCCACACGCCCCGGGCACGGCCTGGACGGACCGGACCGACCCGGTGGCCTGGATGCCGTGCCGGAACAGCCAGTCTTCGTAGCGAAAGCCAGCGGAATTCAAGGCACCATGGGGCCGCTTAAGCACCACCTCCAACCCGAGCCTGTGGTCGGCCAACCGACCGGCATTGCCGCCGTACCAGCTCAACCGCAGCGTTTCAGGCAATCTCTGCCCATCGAGCCCAGGCCAGCGGGTGACGCAGAACGAAAAACGTAAACTGTCGAAACTGCCCCGTGTGGGCGGGGTGCAGACATAGCCCTCAACCCGGAGTTGTTTACCTTCCAAATCCGCCGGCAATGTGCCCGAAAGGCGGTGCCCGGCCTGTAACGATGCCCAGGCGGCGCCAACCAGGGCACAGGACAACAGCCACGCCAGAAACTTCACATAGGGGGAGGAAAACCGAAAGAAAATGTAAAAACCTGCGGCCATAGGCAGCAGCAACCATTCTGGCGCTGGCAACACCGAGGACCGATACAGTAATATAACGCCGCAAGAAAAGGCGACTGCGCCAACGGGGACAAGCCAGCCGCTCAGCGGCGGCCGGCAAAGCGCTGAAAATCGTTCGGACAATCCGTGTCCTCCTGTGTTTGACCGTCTTCAGCACCCGCCCTGGTGCCCTGAGAATCTCACGCAACAGGCAGAACTTCCAATGCCAAAGAAGTTCATGAAACGATACCTGCCGTCACCGGAAAAGGTGCGGGACATCCAGTCCCTGCGTTTTCTTGGTGATATTCTTCATGAACCCAATCTCTGGCACATCAACCGCCACAGCGTCGCCCGCGCGTTTCTGGTGGGTATCTGGTTCTGCTTTATCCCAATGCCGTTTCAGATGGTCGCCGCCGCACTGTTCGCGATCTGGTTCAACGCCAATCTGCCACTGTCGGTAGCGCTGGTGTGGATCAGCAACCCGATCACCATGCCGCCGCTGTTCTACTTCAATTACAAGGTGGGCGCCTGGGCGCTCGACCGACCGGTGCTGGATTTCGAGTTCGAACTGTCCTGGTCCTGGATCAGCGGACGACTGATGGAGATCGGCGTACCGCTGTATCTGGGCTCCCTGATTTGCGCGACGGTTTCGGCCTGCCTGGCGTATCTGATCATCCAGTTTCTCTGGCGGCGAAAAATCCGCTCCGACTGGCGCATTCGTCAGCTGAGCCGCAGTAAACGGCGGTGTTCCGCCGATCACGCCTCCTGAACCAGGCGGCCCTGCTCCAGACGCAGAACCCGCCCGAGGCTACGGGCCATCTTCATGTCGTGGGTCACCATCACGAATGCGATTCCCAGCCGATCCCGAAGGCTTTCAATCAGGGCGCGAACCCCTTCGCCGGTGTGCTCATCCAGATTGCCTGTGGGCTCATCCATCAGCACGCACTCGGGCTCATTCACCAGTGCCCGTGCGATGGCCACGCGCTGACGCTCGCCCCCGGATAACTCACCGGGTTTGTGAGACAGGCGCTCGGCCAGGCCCACCTGCTGCAGCAACGCCCTGGCCTTGGCCCGACCTTGGCGCACCGACTGGCCGCCCAACACACACGGCATCATTACGTTCTCCAGCGCGGAGAACTCGGGCAACAGGTGGTGGAACTGGTAGACGAAACCAAGGTGCTGGTTACGAAACCGGGCACGCCCCGCTTCCGACAGCCGGTGAATGTCCTGTCCGCAGATCCGGATATGCCCTGACGATGGTTTGTCCAGACCACCAAGCAAGTTGAGCAAGGTGGTTTTGCCCGCGCCGCTGCTGCCGACAATGGCAACCGTCTCGCCGGCGTCCACGCGCAAGGAGATGTCGGAGAAAATGGTCAGCTTCTCCGGCCCTTCGGCGTAGGTTCTGGTAATGCCTTCGCACTCGATCACCGGATCACGCGAATTCAGCATGGGAATTGCCTCACTCATAACGCAGCGCCTCCGCCGGATCGACCCGGGACGCCCGCCAGGCCGGGTAGATCGTCGCCAGCAGGCTCATGGCAAGACCGGCGCCGCTGATGATGCCGACATCCTGCCATTGCAGCTGGGAAGGCAGATAGCTGATGAAATACACGTCGGCACTGAGAAACTGATGGCCAAGGGCCTCCTCAAGCCAGGCGATAAAGCCGCTGATGTTCAGCGCCCCGAACACCCCAAGGGCAGTACCGGTCAGGGTACCGAACACGCCAATCACCGCGCCCTGAACGATGAAGATCCGCATGATACGGCCTGGCGTTGCGCCCATGGTCCGGAGAATGGCGATATCGGCGGTTTTGTCGGTCACCACCATCACCAGCGTTGAGACAATATTGAATGCCGCCACCGCCACGATGAACATCAGCAGCAGACCAATCATCGTTTTTTCCATCCGGATGGCCTGAAACAGGTTGCCGTGGGTACGCGTCCAGTCCGACACGTAGTACCGACCACCGAGCGCACGCGCGGCTTCCTCGGCCACTCTTGGCGCCGCAAACAGGTCATCCACCAGCACCCGGACGCCCTCGGCCCGTCCCCCGGTCCGCATCAGCTTGGCAGCATCGTCCATGTGGATCAGGGTGTAATTGCCGTCCAGTTCGGCACCGACGCTGAAGATGCCCTTTACCGTGAACCGTTTCAGGCGCGGCAGCACTCCCGCCGGCGTCACCGACGCTTCGGGCAGAACAATGGTGACCCGATCACCCACCTGCAACCGCAGGCTCGCGGCCATCAGCCGCCCGACGATAATCCCGAACTCGCCGGGCCGGAGATCCTCCAGGGCCCCCTCCATCATGTGATTTTCGATGATCGAGACGGTACGTTCCTGCTCCGGCACGATGCCATTCAACAGCACACCGCGGACATTGCCGCCGCCGGTCACCATGCCCTGCCCCTGGATATAGGGTGCGGCAGCCAGTACCCGCGGATGCTGTTCAACCTCGGCATCGATGGCCTGCCAATCCGCCAATGGCTCGGTGCCCTCAATGGTCGCATGCGGCACCATGCCCAGAATGCGCTGCTTCAGCTCCCGGTCAAACCCATTCATCACCGACAGCACGATGATCAGTACCGCCACTCCCAGCATCAGGCCAATCATCGACGTCAGCGAGATGAACGAAATAAAGTGATTACGCCGCTTTGCCGCGGTGTACCTGAGACCTACATAGACAGAAAGGGGTTTGAACATGAACCGGAGCCTGCCGTTTACTTCTCTGCTGTTCGATGGTCGGTGAGTTCCCGCTGGTGCCAGCGCGAACGGGAAACTGCTAAACTCTTATTTACCAATAATTAATCTGACATCCGGAGCCGAGATGCAGACGCTCAACACACCTGGTGCCCAGACCGACAGCGCACCCGAGCGCCGGGAGTACTATCGCATACAGGATCGGATCGGCCTGGAAATCCGCAAACTGCCGCCAGACGCGCCGCTGGACGGCGATCTGTTCGATGGCGACCACCTGAAAACCCTCAAAGCCGAATTCCGCAGGCTGGATCAGGAAGTCCGCACCCAGCTGGCCAGCCTGGCCGAGCGCGACCGCATCCTCACCGGCCTGATCAAATCGCTGAATGGCAAGCTCGATGCGTTGGCGCGCATTATGGCCTTTGAGCAAAATCCGTTGCAACCGGAGGACTGGCAGGAGGTGAGTCTCAGCGAAGGGGGCCTGTCCTTTTCCTGCCAGCGAACCGACTGGCGGCCTGGCGATCGGTTGGCCCTTCGTATGACCCTGCCCCCCGAACTTTTTCAGCCCGAAGCGGTCGCCAGCGTACTCGAGGTTCAGCCCGAGCCGGGCGGTGGCACAAGGGTTCACACGGAATTCATCCGGGTACAGGACAGTGACCGCCAGCAAATCGCCCGGCATGTGATGCGGTGGCAAATCCGTCAGCGTAAAAAGGAGTAAACTGCGCGAAACCGGGTGACTTTTGCCTGTCTTTTTCGGATATTACGTTTTATTCACCTCTTCCCGCGACTGTCAGCGGGGGCCGAGCATTAACGGAGACTCCTCTATGACCAAAAACAAAACCCTGTTCGGAGCACTGGCGCTGACCGCATGCCTTTCAGCGGCCTACGTTGGTGGTGTCGCCGCGGACGAGTTGCAGGTGCCGGTGGGAAGCCAGGCAGACCGGACCCAGATCGACATTCCGAAGACCGGCCTGAGTCAGTCCTCCGTCCGTGCCAAATGGGGCGCCCCGTCCGAGACTCGCGGTCCGGTCGGTGAACCGCCGATCAGCCAATGGCACTACCCTGCGTTCGTTGTCTACTTCGAGAACGACACCGTCCTGCACACGGTGGTCAAACACAAACGCTGAACGACAGCCTCCAATTTCGATTAACCAACACCGACCTGGGCCAACGCCGGACCGTCACCAGCCTGACGCTGGCGCGCGCCTTGGTTAGAATGTCCGCTTTTGCGAACTAAGGTATCCCCAGAGTGACTTCACGACGCGTGTTGCCGCCCGAATGGGCATCCCAGAGTGCGATCATGCTGACCTGGCCCCACCCCGGCACCGACTGGGCGGCCCAGCTCGATGCCGTCGAACCCGTTTTTCTGGACATTGCCCGCGCCGTGCTGCGCTTCGAGCACGTCGTCCTCAGCTGTGAGCATGTGTTCCGGATGCAGGCGCTGGAACGGGAGCTGAACGAGTATGCGCAGTCCAACGGACTGCCAGGCCGGGTGGTGACCGTCCCCGCACCGGCCAACGACACCTGGGCACGGGATCATGGCCCAATAACCGTCATGACGGATGCCGGCCCCGAGCTGCTGGACTTCCGGTTTAACGCCTGGGGCGGCAAGTTCCACTGGGAAAAAGACGACGCGCTCAACCGACACCTGGCCAATGCCGGGGTATTTGGCACCACACCGCTGAAACCCGTCGATTTTGTGCTCGAAGGGGGCTCGATCGAGTCCGACGGTCAGGGCACCTTGCTGACGACCAGCGAATGCCTGCTGACCCCCACCCGAAACCCGGATTATGACCGGGCAGCGATTGAACAATTACTGGGCGAAGTGCTCGGAGCAGAGCGCGTTCTGTGGCTCAATCATGGCTACCTGGCCGGCGACGACACCGACAGCCACATCGACACCCTCGCCCGCTTTTGCGCTCCGGACCGGATCTGCTACGTTGCCTGCCCGGATGTCGCCGATGAACACTACAGCGCTCTGGCTGCCATGGAGGAAGAGCTCCAGGAATTTCGTCAGCGCACTGGCGAGCCGTACCAACTCACCGCCTTACCCTGGCCTGAGCCAATATATGGCGATGACGGTGAGCGCCTGCCCGCCACCTACGCCAACTTCCTGATCATCAACCATGCGGTCCTGCTTCCGGTCTATGGTGTGCCCCAGGATGACGAAGCGGTATCGGTGCTCCAGGCGCTGTTTCCCGATCGCGAGATCGTTGCCATCAACTGCCGTCCGCTGATTCAGCAGCACGGCAGCCTGCACTGTGTCACCATGCAAATACCCGCAGGAGTCGTTAATCCATGAGCCATTCCGGAGCGCCGAACGAACTCAAGGTTGCGGCCATTCAGCAAGCCTGCAGCCCGGACAAATCCATCAGCCTGGCAACGACAGAACGACTGGTCCGTGAGGCCGCCGCCGGCGGCGCGGCCCTGGTTGTGCTCCAGGAACTGCACGCCACCCAGTACTTCTGTCAGACCGAGGACACCTCGCTGTTCGATCTCGCCGAACCCATTCCCGGCCCGACCACGGATCGCCTGGGCGCGCTGGCCGGCGAGCTGGGCATCGTGCTGGTCGGCTCGGTGTTCGAGCGCCGGATGAACGGCGTCTATCACAACACCGCGGTGGTGTTCGAGCGGGACGGCACCATCGCCGGTATCTACCGGAAAATGCACATCCCCGACGATCCCGGCTTTTACGAAAAGTTTTATTTCACGCCGGGCGACGCCCAGTTCAACACCGGCGAAAGCGGTTTCACGCCGATCCAGACCTCCGTCGGTTCGCTCGGCGTGCTGGTGTGCTGGGACCAGTGGTATCCGGAGGCGGCACGCCTGATGGCGCTGGCCGGAGCGGAAATCCTGATCTACCCCACCGCCATTGGCTGGGACGTGACCGACGAGGCCGACGAGCAGGCACGGCAACTGGACGCCTGGGTGACGGTTCAGCGTGGACACGCCGTCGCCAACAACCTGCCGGTGGTGGCACCGAACCGGATTGGTCAGGAACCCGATCCCAGCGGCCAGTCTCAGGGCATCCGGTTCTGGGGCAACAGCTTTATTTGCGGTCCGCAAGGCGAAATCCTCGCCCGCGCCGACGATCACAGCGAGACGATCCTGTCAGTCACCCTGGACCGAAGCCGCACCGAATCGGTTCGACGCATCTGGCCGTACCTTCGGGATCGCCGCATCGATGCCTATGGCGACCTTCTAAAACGGGTCAGGGATTAAACACCGGATGAAACACTTGTCAGACAGCCTGGTTCAGCAGCTTAGCCACATTCTGCTGGGCAAAGAGCAGCAGGTGCGACTGGCGGTCTGCTGCCTGCTGGCGCGGGGCCACCTGTTGATCGAAGATATTCCCGGCATGGGCAAGACCACGCTGTCACACGCACTGGCCAGCGCCATGGGCCTGAGCTATCAGCGGATCCAGTTCACCAACGATCTGCTTCCGGCCGATGTCCTGGGCTACTCGCTTTACGACAAAAACGCCGGCGCCCTGGTGTTCCATCCGGGTCCGATCTTCGCTCAGGTGGTACTGGCCGACGAAATCAACCGGGCCTCTCCGCGCACCCAAAGTGCCCTGCTTGAAGCGATGGAGGAACGTCAGGTCTCCATCGAGGGGCAGACCCGCCCGCTGCCGGAACCGTTTTTTGTCATTGCCACCCAAAACCCGACCGAACAGGGCGGCACCTTCCCGCTGCCCGAGTCCCAGCTTGATCGTTTCCTGATGCGGATCACCCTGGGCTACCCGGACCCGAAAGCAGAGCGCCAGCTGCTTGAAGGCGAAGACCGGCGGGCAATGACCGCACGCCTTCAGCCCCTGCTCTCGGCCGAAAACCTCGAAACACTCCAGAACGCGGTTGGCCGGGTAACCGCCAGTCCGGCTCTGCTGGACTACCTTCAGCGCCTGCTCGAACAAAGCCGGCGGATGCCCGGACTGCTGTATGGCTTGTCGCCCAGGGCCGGTTTAGGGCTGCTACGAGCGGCACGGGCGTGGGCCCTGATGGAGGGACGACACCATGTGCTGCCCGACGACATACAGGCGGTGTTCCCGGCTGTCGCTGGCCACCGGCTCGAACAGGGTGAAGCCGGCAAGAGCGCGGAGCGCGTTCGACACCTGCTGACCCAGGTATCGGTACTTGAATAATCCGCTTCTGACCACATAGCAAACTTCTATAAACGCAATTGCCCGATTCGAATGGCAGCCAGATCGTTTCATGTTAGCCTTCTACCTATCCTGAAACACGGTCGTCCACTGCGGGCACCCGACATGACTCAACACCTGCGAGAAACCTCATGAGCAACACCCAACATTCCCGTCTGATCATCCTTGGTTCGGGCCCTGCCGGTTATACTGCGGCAGTCTATGCCGCCCGCGCCAACCTGAACCCGACTCTGATTACCGGCATTGAAGTGGGTGGCCAACTCACCACCACCACCGATGTCGACAACTGGCCGGGGGATAACGACGGCGTCCAGGGCCCCGAGCTGATGCAGCGCATGCTAAAACACGCCGAACGGTTCGACACCAACATCGTCTATGACTACATCAACGAAGCCGATCTGCGCAGCCGCCCCTTCCGGCTCAAGGGGGACAGCGGCGAATACACCTGCGATGCACTGATCATCGCCACCGGCGCCTCGGCGATGTATCTGGGGCTGGAATCGGAAGAAAAGTTCAAAGGCCAGGGCGTGTCCGCGTGTGCGACCTGCGATGGCTTCTTTTACCGGAACAAGAAAGTCGCCGTGATCGGTGGTGGCAACACCGCGGTAGAGGAAGCCCTTTACCTGTCAAACATCGCCTCCGAGGTCACACTGGTGCACCGCCGGGACGCACTGCGGGCCGAAAAAATCCTGCAGGACAAGCTGTTTGAGAAAGCGAAAAACGGCAACGTCAACATCATCTGGGATCACACCCTGGACGAAGTGCTGGGTGACGATACCGGTGTCACCGGCATCCGGATCCGGAGCACCAAGGACGACGCGACCCAGGAGCTGGACCTTGCCGGCGTCTTTATCGCCATCGGTCACCGCCCGAACACCAGCCTGTTTGAAGGCCAGCTGGAGATGAACGACGGTTACCTCCGGATCCGTTCCGGGCTCGATGGCATGGCCACGGAAACCAGCATTCCGGGCGTCTTTGCCGCCGGTGATGTTGCCGACCACGTGTACCGCCAGGCCGTGACGTCGGCCGGCTTTGGCTGCATGGCGGCGCTGGACGCGGAAAAATACCTGGACCAGCAGGGCTGATCCGAGCCGGAGCAGGATGACCTCGCTTCCCTGGCTTGATCCTGACCAGCTCTGGTTCCCACCGGCGGAAGAAGCCCTGGAGGATCCGGACGGGCTCCTGGCACTGGGTGGCGATCTCGCCACCGAGCGGCTGATTCTGGCGTACCGGAACGGCATTTTTCCGTGGTACAGTGAGGATCAGCCGATTCTGTGGTGGTCGCCCGACCCGCGCTGCGTGCTGTTCCCGTCAGAAATTCACGTCTCGCGCAGCCTGAGACGGACCCTGAACCAGCGCCGGTTTCACGTCACCGCCGATCGCGCGTTCAGCCGGATCATCCGGCTGTGCGCGGCTACCCGGGCCGAGGGTACCTGGATCACGGACGACATGATTGCCAGTTACTCCGAGCTGCACCGGCAAGGCATCGCCCACTCCATTGAGGTCTGGAACCGATCCGGTGAGCTGGCCGGCGGCATGTATGGTCTGGCGCTTGGTCAGTGCTTTTTCGGCGAATCCATGTTTTCGCTGGAAACCAATGCCTCGAAAGTGCTGATGGTCTACCTGGCCAACCAGCTCCGGCTATGGGGCTATCGGATCATGGACTGCCAGGTAGAAAGCCGACATCTGCTTACCATGGGCGCCCGCAGTATCCCCCGTTCGGAGTTTTTATCTATACTCAGGGCATGTGTCGACCGTGCCCCGAACCAGCCCGACTGGACCTTCACCTGGGAGTGGAACGGGCCGGAGGTGTAGATGAGCAACCTCAGAACACTGGTTTTTTTTGCAACCCCGCCACACGACTGCAGTTATCTGCCCGACCGCCAGGCCACGACCATGTTTGTGGACCCCCGGGCGACCATTGACAAAAAGCTCTACAGTCAGTTGACGGCGCTGGGGTTCCGGCGCAGCGGTTCACATTACTACCGGCCGCACTGCGATCAGTGCAACGCCTGCATCCCGGTCCGACTCAAGGTGGACGAGTTTCAGCCAGACCGCAGTCAACGCCGGGTCCTGCGCAAGAACGGGGATCTCGATTGCCAGCTGGTACCCGCCCGTTTTTCCGAGGCCTATTACAAGCTGTACGCCCACTACATCGAACAACGGCACAGTGACGGCGACATGTACCCACCATCACGGGAGCAATTCACGTCTTTTCTGATCGAGGGCGGCACCGACTCCTGGTTCCTGGAAATGAAACTCGACAACGAGTTGGTCGGCCTAGCGGCGGTGGACGTGCTTGACGATGGCCTGTCCGCGATTTACACGGTGTTTGCGCCAGAGCTTGAAAACCGGAGCCTGGGCACCTATTCCATACTGTGGCAGATCGAAGAGGCCCGCAGGCGCCAGTTGCCCCACCTTTACCTGGGTTACTGGATCAAGCAATGCCGGAAAATGAACTACAAAACCCGCTTTCAGCCGATTGAAGCGCTGCGCGACGGACACTGGCGGGTGATGGAACCAACGTGATTTTGCCATATGGCGACAAATCAGGCAGAATTGCGCCATTTAAAATCACGAGCAGCACTTCTAAGCGAGGTTTTTACTGAATGGCAAAATCAGATGTCATTGAAATGGAAGGCGTCATCATCGACACCCTTCCGAATACCATGTTCCGTGTGGAGCTGAGCAACGGCCACGTTGTCACCGCCCACATTTCCGGAAAGATGCGCAAAAACTACATTCGCATCCTGACGGGTGACAAGGTCAAAGTGGAACTGACTCCCTACGACCTGAGCAAGGGACGCATCGTTTACCGCGCCCGTTAACAGCATTCAGTGACATCTGAAAAAGCCGCTGCGGTCTGGCAGCGGCTTTTTCATTTGCCTGTGCCATCAGACGGCTTCCGCCGGCTCATCCTCATATTCGAAGACCAGCTCGTCGCCCTTCAGGTGGACATACACATCACCACCACGCTCTGAGAGTCGGCCAAACAGGATCTGTTCCGCCAGCGGCCGCTTGATCTTGTCCTGAATCAGCCGGGACATGGGCCGTGCCCCCATGGTGACATCGTACCCGTTGTCCGCCAGCCAGGCTTTGGCGTCCTCATCCACGTGCAGAACCACGTGCTTCTCGTCCAGCTGCGCCTGCAGCTCGGTCAGGAACTTGTCCACCACGTGGGTAATGGTTTCCTTCTGCAGGTCACCGAACTGAATGATGCCATCGAGCCGGTTCCGGAATTCGGGGGTGAAGGTCTTGGAAATCACCTCCATGCCGTCCGAACTGTGGTCCTGTTCGTTGAAGCCAATGGAGCGGCGCGCCATGCTCTCGGCGCCGGCGTTCGTGGTCATCACCAGAATCACGTGGCGGAAGTCCGCCTTGCGGCCGTTGTTGTCCGTGAGCGTACCGTGATCCATCACCTGCAGGAGCAGGTTGAAGACTTCCGGATGCGCCTTCTCGATTTCATCCAGCAACAGCACACAGTGCGGATGCTTGTTGACCGCCTCGGTCAGCAAACCACCCTGATCGTAACCAACATAGCCCGGGGGCGCCCCGATCAGACGGGACACGGTATGGCGCTCCATATATTCGGACATGTCAAAGCGAACCAGCTCAATCCCGAGCACTTTCGCCAACTGACGGGTGACTTCCGTCTTACCAACACCGGTCGGGCCGGCAAACAGGAACGCCCCCTCTGGTTTCTCCGGAGCCTTGAGGCCGGCACGGGCCAGCTTGATGGCGGTCGCCAGCGACTCAATCGCGGTATCCTGGCCGAACACCACCATTTTCAGATCACGCTCAAGGTTGCGCAGCAAATCCTTGTCGTTGGTGGACACGTTCTTCGGCGGAATCCGGGCGATGTTGGCCACCACATCCTCAATATCAGCCACATCAATCACTTTCCGGCGCTTGTCTTCCGGCTGCAGGCGCTGGCGGGCACCCGCCTCGTCAATCACATCGATGGCCTTATCCGGCAGATGTCGGTCGGTGATGTAGCGATCGGCCAGTTCCGCGGCAACACGCAACGCCTGGTCGGTGTACTCCAGATCGTGATGCTTTTCGAAGTTCGGCTTCAGCCCCTTCAGAATCTGGTAGGTGTCCTCGACGCTGGGTTCGTTGACATCGATTTTCTGGAAGCGTCGGGCCAGCGCACTGTCTTTTTCGAAAATGCCCCGGAATTCCTGGAAGGTGGTGGAACCAATGCAGCGGATTTCACCCGAACTCAGCATGGGTTTCAGCAGGTTCGACGCGTCCATCACACCACCGGAGGCTGAGCCCGCTCCGATGATGGTGTGGATTTCGTCAATAAACAGAATCGCGTGCTTCTGTTTTTTCAGTTCCGCCAGCAGACCTTTCAGCCGCTTCTCGAAGTCCCCCCGATACTTGGTGCCGGCCAGCAGCGCGCCCATATCCAGGGAGTACACCACCGCATCGGAAATGATTTCCGGGACCTGGCCATCGACAATGCGCTTGGCGAGCCCTTCGGCAATGGCGGTTTTACCAACACCGGCCTCGCCGACCAGCAAGGGGTTGTTCTTGCGCCGGCGAACCAGGATCTGAACGACGCGCTCAACTTCGTGCTCACGTCCAATCAGCGGGTCGATCCGACCCTGACGGGCCTGCTCGTTCAGGTTGGTGGCGTAGCTTTCCAGTGGTTTGGACTGAGAACCTTCCTCCGCGCCTTCCTCGTGG
>JBPEXU010000244.1:0-5370 GCA_052031225.1 Marinobacter sp.
CCCGAAGAAAGTGGCCACTTTGGTCTGGGCTTTGCCAGCTACGCGCACTTTACCTCGCCGATCCGACGCTACCCGGATCTGATTGTGCATCGGGCGATCAAGTCCTGCATTCACGGTGACGCCGTTTCCAAGGATGTCGTGAAACCCGACAAGCCCGACGCCGGGCTGGCCAAATATCCCTACGACTATGCCCGGATGGAGCAGCTTGGTGAGCATGCTTCGATGACCGAGCGCCGTGCAGACGATGCCACCCGCGATGTGATGGCGTGGCTGAAGTGCGAGTTCCTGCGGGATCATGTCGGCGAGGAGTTCGATGGCGTGATCTCGGCGGTGGTGCCTTTCGGCTTCTTCGTTGAGTTGGCCGATATTTACATTGAGGGGCTGGTCCATGTGTCGACCCTCAGCGGCGACTATTTCCACCACGATTCTGTGAAGCACCGGTTGATTGGCGAGCGCACGGCCATCAGCTTCCGGCTTGGCGACAAGGTTCGGGTGCGGGTGGCACGGGTGGATCTCGAAGATCGCAAGATCGATCTGGAGCTGGTCAGCACTCCGCCGCGCCGGAAGGCGGATCGGGAGGCGCTGGACGTCGGTCGGCGCGAGGGTCGTGGCGGTCGCCGGGACAACAAGGGGCGCCCGGCCGGTTCGACATCCAGCAAGGCGCAAAAGGCTGGCAAAAAAGCCGCCAAAGGCAAGGCCGGCAGCGCGAAGGCGCAACTGGTCGAGGAGGCCGCCCGGGAGGCGGCCCGGAAATCGGGCAAGTCGCAGGATAAAGGGGCGGCGTCCCGGCCCCGGAAGCGAAAAGCCAGAAAGTGATTCCGCACACAGGGTATTGATGACGTGTCCCAGGATTTTGTGTTTGGCTGGCATGCGGTTGAGGCTGTGCTCAAGCGTGAGCCGGAAAGATTACAGCAGGTCTGGATTCAGACCGGGCGTCAGGATCGACGCGTTAAGTCGGTGACTGATGCGTTGGATCGGTTGGGCGTGTCGTGGCGTATCGTTCACCGGCGCGAGCTGGATGAGCGGGTCAGCGGGGTTCACCAGGGGATCGTGGCTGCGGTCAGTGAGAGCCGGGAATGGACCGAAGATGATTTGCTGGCCCAGCTGTCGTCCAGCGACAAGCCCGCGTTTCTGTTGGTGCTGGATGGCGTCACGGACCCTCACAACCTGGGGGCGTGTATGCGTACCGCCGACGCCGCGGGGGTTCAGGCCGTGATTGTGCCCAAAGACAAATCGGCAACGCTGACGCCAGTGGCCCGTAAGGTGGCGTGTGGCGCAGCGGAAACCGTACCCTTGGTGCGGGTTACCAACCTTGCCCGGTTTCTCCGGGCGCTCCAGGATCAGGGGGTCTGGCTGATCGGGACGGCCGGGGAGGCCGAGGCCGATCTCTATCAGGCCGATTTCAAGGGTTCCGTTGCTCTGGTCATGGGGGCGGAGGGTAAGGGCATGCGCCGGCTTACCCGGGAGCACTGCGATCAGCTCATCCGCATCCCGATGATGGGGCATGTTGACAGTCTCAATGTCTCTGTCGCAACCGGGGTGTGTCTGTACGAGGCGCTGCGACAAAGGCGTGGTTAACGCTTGCGCAGAACGACTTGCCCGCCTAGAATACGTCACCCCTTTTTTGCGGGGGTGGCTTTGTATTGCCTGAAATGAAGGTCTGCAAGGTCGCGTTATTGTGCGGATCTTATTCGTAAGGTCTTATCAGTAAAGCAGAAAAGAAGCCGGCAGCTTCGGCTGTCACCTCCTTGCTTTCATGCCTGCAGGCGCCACCTGCAGGAAGAAAGCTGTTTAAACCGTAGGGAGAACTCATGCGTCACTACGAAATCGTATTTATGGTACATCCGGATCAGAGCGAGCAGGTGCCCGCGATGATCGAGCGTTATACCAGCGTCATCACCGAAGATGGCGGTAAGGTACATCGCCTGGAAGATTGGGGCCGTCGTCACCTGGCTTACCCGATCAACAAGATCCACAAGGCTCACTACGTCCTGATGAACGTCGAGTGTTCGCAGGCCGCCATGGACGAGCTGACTCACAACTTCCGGTTCAACGATGCCATCATCCGTGACCTGATCCTGCGTCGCGACGAGGCCGTGACCGAGATGTCTCCGATGAAAGCCGCCGAGTCCCGTGAGGACCGTCGTTCCGGTGGTGAAGACCGTCCGCGTCGTTCCGCCGAGTCTGACACCCGTCAGCAGGCTGAAACCCAGGACGAAGAAGAGTAATTAACCGGAGTTGAGGAGTTACGTTATGGCTCGTTTTTTCAGACGTCGTAAGTTCTGCCGCTTTACGGCAGAAGGTGTGAAAGAGATCGATTACAAAGATCTGGACACCCTGAAAGGCTACATCACTGAAACCGGCAAAATCGTGCCCAGCCGTATCACCGGCACCAAAGCACGTTATCAGCGTCAGCTGGCTACCGCGATCAAGCGTGCCCGCTACCTGGCACTGCTGCCGTATACGGACAGCCACGATCACTAAGAACAGTTAACAGGACTTGGGACCATGCGTGCACTGGCACAGTTCGTAATGCGCGGTCCCCTGCAGGCTGGCGGGGTAGCAGCGGTCACCACAGCGGTGCCTCTGCTGTTCTGGGTAGGCGCAGCGACCGTCGGGCTGGTGATTTTGCGGCTCGGCACTCAACAGGGTCTGAACATCGGGCTCTGGGCATTGCTTCCGGCACTGGGCTGGAGCTGGTTCGGGCAGGACCCGACAGCGCTGGCGGTGCTTCTGCAGACAATGCTGATGGCGGCTATCCTGCGTACCACGTTGTCCTGGGAGAAAGCCCTTCTTGGAGGGAGCTTTCTGGCGATTGTCACGGGCCTGATGTTGCCTGTGATCTATCCCGGATTGCTGGATGAACTGGTCCAGGCCGGGGTGAGCTTTTACGAACAGTACAATGCCGATGTGGCCCGTACCCTCGGGGATGACCTTGAGCGGGTAATCCGGGACACAATGAATGCCAGCATGGCGGGAACCTATCTCGCTGTCGCCGTTGGTGTGACCATGCTGGCCAGAGCGTGGCAGGCCGGGCTGTATAACCCGGGCGGATTCCGCAGGGAATTTCACGCTCTCCGGCTGTCGCCTGCGGTAGCGGTGGTGTGCGCGGTGACCATGCTGATTGGTCCCGTTCTGGGCCTGAACTCCATGCTTCTGGCCTGGGTTGCAGGTACACCGCTGTTCCTGGCGAGCCTTGGTCTGGTTCATGGCGTTGTCGGTCGTAAACAGCTCAGTGGGAACTGGCTGGCGATGTTTTATGTGGCGCTGGTTCTGTTGGGCCCAAGCCTGATGTTTCTGTTGGTGATACTGGCTTTTGTGGATAGCTGGCTGGATTTCCGGGGGCGTATTGAACCTGCCGGGCCGGCTGAATAAAGCACGAAGAGGTTAACGAGATGGAAGTTATTCTGCTCGAGAAAGTTGCAAACCTTGGCTCCCTGGGTGACAAGGTAAAGGTTAAGGCCGGTTACGGTCGTAATTTCCTGCTTCCGTATGGCAAAGCGGTTCCTGCCACCGAAGCAAACCTGAAAGCGTTTGAAGAGCGTCGCGCAGAGCTTGAAAAGGCCGCGGCCGAGAAGCTGGCAGCGGCTCAGGCCCGTGCCGAGGCTCTGGAAGGCGCTTCTTTCACCATCACCTCCAAGGCGGGTGAAGAAGGTAAGCTGTTTGGCTCTATCGGCGTGCGTGACATCGCCGAAGCGGTCACTGCCGGCGGTACTGAAGTCGAGAAGAGCGAAGTTCGTCTGCCGGAAGGCCCGATTCGCGCGACCGGCGAGTACGAGATCGAGCTGCAGCTGCACTCCGATGTTGAAGTGACCATCAAGCTGGCGGTGGTGGCGGAGTAATCCGTTCGTCATGACGCTGGGTCGGCACCTGCCGGCCAGGCTTGATACGACAGGCCCGAACCGGAGACGGTTTCGGGCCTGTTGCTTTCTGGTATTCTACCTTTTCTGGCGCTCGACGCTCTCGGGCAGCCGTTTCGCCTATCCCTGTCGAGCGCAGGGTTCGTGGTAATTTGCGAAAGACCCAGTTATGGCCAAGCCCAACCTGAAAACCACCAGTACCGACCTGGAAACCAGCCGAATTAAGGTCCCGCCACACTCTCTTGAGGCCGAACAGGCCGTGCTCGGCGGGCTGATGCTGGACAACCGTCGATTCGACGAGGTGGCAGAGATTATTTCCGCTGCGGATTTCTACCGACAGGACCACCGGCTGATTTTTGGTGCCGTGGAACGCCTGGCCAGCGAGAGTGAACCGCTCGATGTGGTGACTCTGGCAGAGTATCTGGAGCGGGCGGGGGACATCGAAGACGCCGGTGGCCTGTCCTATCTGGCCGAGCTCGCGGAGAAAACCCCCGGTGCCACCAACATCCGGGCCTACGCCGAGATCGTCCGGGAGCGCTCCATCCTGCGTCAGCTGGTGGAAGTGTCCGGCAAGATTGCCGACTCGGCCTTCAATCCCCAGGGCCGGACCAGCAACGAGATTCTGGACGAGGCCGAACGCAACGTCTTTCAGATCGCCGAGTCCCGCTCCAAGGAGGGCTCCGGCCCCAAGGCAATCAATCCGATTCTGACCAAGACGCTGAGCCGCATCGAAGAACTGTTCGAATCCGGCGAGCAGACCACCGGCCTGACCACCGGCTTCCGGGACCTGGATGAGAAAACGTCCGGGATGCAGCCGGCCGACCTGATCATCGTGGCCGGACGACCGTCCATGGGTAAAACCACCTTCGCCATGAACATCGTGGAGAACGCACTGATTCTCACCGGTACGCCGGTGCTGGTGTTCAGTATGGAAATGCCGGCCGATGCGCTGGCCATGCGTATGTTGTCCTCCCTGGGCCGCATCGATCAGACCAAGGTGCGCAGCGGTAAGCTCGAAGAAGACGATTGGCCCCGGCTGACTTCGGCGGTCAGTCTGCTCAAGGACAAGCCGCTGTATATCGATGACACTCCCGGCCTGAGCCCCACCGAAATGCGCTCTCGGGCCCGGCGCATTGCCCGCGAGAACGATGGCAAGCTCGGGCTGATCATGGTGGACTACCTTCAGCTGATGCGGGTGCCGGGCAATACCGAGGGCCGGACCGCGGAGATCTCGGAGATTTCGCGCTCGCTCAAGGGCATCGCCAAGGAGCTGAATTGCCCGGTGGTGGCCTTGTCCCAGCTGAACCGAAGCCTCGAGCAGCGCCCCAACAAGCGGCCGGTGAACTCGGATCTGCGGGAGTCCGGGGCGATTGAGCAGGACGCCGACGTCATCATGTTTGTCTACCGGGACGAGGTGTACAACGAGGACACGCCCGACAAGGGCATCGCCGAGATTATTATCGGTAAGCAGCGGAACGGTCCGATCGGTACCGTGCGTCTGACGTTCATC
>JBPEXU010000245.1:0-2229 GCA_052031225.1 Marinobacter sp.
GGAGGATGCCGTCATGATGGGTGTTTTCCGCCATCGGGTAGAACGCCACCTGGCCATCTTCGGCCCGCACGGCAATGATGGAGACTTCACGCCGGAAATTGACGAACTTCTCGACGATCAGGCGCGGGTGACCAATCGAGGCCCAGGCTTCGGCGGCTTCTTCCGGCGACTTCAGCACCGCCTGGCCTTTGCCGTCGTAGCCCTCGGTGATTGACTTGGCCACCACCGGACAGCCGAGCGCTTCCGCAGCGGCCTTCAGGGACGCCGCGCTGTCGGCGATTTTCCAGTCCGGGGTTGGAATGCCAAGCTGGCCGAACAGGGTTTTCTCCGCCTCCCGGTTCTGGCACACCTGCAGTGCACGCGGGCACGGGTGTACTGGCTTTTCTTTGGCCAGGGTCTCGGCGACGGCAACCGGCAGGTGTTCAAATTCGTAGGTGACCCGATCAACCCGGGACAGAAAATCGTCCAGATAGCGGCCGTCGCGGTCGACGATAACCTCACCGAGACCGGCACTGGGACTGCCGGACATATCGTAGAAAACAAACGTCTTGGCCAGAGGGTAGCCGGCGAGGGCAAGCATGCGCCCGAGCTGGCCGGCGCCTAGTACACCAATTCTCATCTGTATTCTCCTGCCAGTGATCGGCCTGTGGCTGTGCGGTGGTAACCCGGCTGTGCGCTCAGATTACTGATCTTTCGGATTGGGGTTGTCCAGCACGGTCTGGGTCTGGGTGTTGCGAAACGCTTCCACCGCTTGTCTGACATTGTCGTCGGACGTGCCAATGATTTGGGCTGCCAGCAGGCCGGCGTTGGTTGCCCCCGCTTTACCGATTGCCAGGGTACCCACGGCGATGCCACCGGGCATCTGCACGATGGACAGCAGCGAGTCGAGACCGTTCAATGCCTTGGACTGAACCGGCACGCCCAACACCGGAAGCGCGGTCTGGGACGCCACCATGCCCGGCAGATGAGCGGCCCCGCCGGCGCCGGCAATGATGACTTTGAGGCCCCGTTCTGCGGCTGTTTTGGCGTAGTCAAACAGCAGATCTGGCGTGCGGTGGGCAGACACCACTCTGGTTTCGTAGGGTACGCCGAGCTGGTCGAGCATGTTGGCGGCGTGTTCCATAGTGGGCCAGTCCGATTTGGAGCCCATGATGAGTCCTACAAGCGGCTGCATAAGCAACATCCCGAGATGGTTGGAAAGCCGGCCATTGTATGATCTGGCCAGTCGCCATGCAACTTGCCAGGCCGCCCGCACAGCGTTGGCGCGCCTGACTGCAAGTTCATTTCATCCCTTCTGTAAGTGCATGTATTATCGGCCTTTGACGTGTTTAATCGCCAGGAGCAGTTATGGAGCCCATTCGCCCAGATGATGATGAACTAAGAGCCGGGGGTGGCGGAGCCGGCGGTCGAGAGGCACCGGAGGTTCCGGTTCGGCGCCGTCCCCGGCCAGAGTCTGGCAACGGCCGGCGCAGTCTGGCGGCGGTCTGGCTGATGCTGGTGCTGGTGGCGACCGCAGCCGGGGCCGGGTGGTACGCCCAGACCCAGCGTATTGAGGCGCTGGAAACTCAGCTGGAAGAAGCCGACTACTGGGCAAGGCAGAGCAAGCTCGCGCTGGCCCGCTTCGAAGGGGAGTTGTCGGAAACCGGGGAGAATCTTGCGCAGCGGGGAGAGTCGCTGGAAGAGCAGATAGCCGATGCCCGGCAACAATTGAAGGTGGCAAACAGCGAAATCCGAAAACTGTGGGCCGTGGCAAATGAACGGAACAAGGCGCGGTTGGACCAGCACCAGCAGCGCTTGAGTACGTTGGATGATGGTTTGTCTGAAACCGGCAAACGGCTGGCGGAGGTGCGGGCAGGATTGGAGGCGTTGCGTAGCACGTTGACGGCGGATCTGACCGCGCTTGAGGAGCAGAGTCGGGTTTCGCTGGCGGCGTTGGAAGAAAAAAGTGGTCAGATCACCGACCAGTTGGCCCGACTGACTCAGCAGTTTGCCGAGGTGGATGCGCTGGTAGATGCCCGGATTCGCCGGTTTGAGCAGGAACAGAAACTCGGTATCGACGGACGTGAAGCACGTATCGCCGCTTTGGAGAAGGAAATAGAAACCCTCGCCGGTAGCGGTCAGGTGCGATCCTTACGTGCTGAGCTTGCGGCTCTGAACAACACCGTGAAATCCATCGATGCTTCGCGTGCTCAGCTGACGTCCCGACTGGTTCGGTTGTCGGAGGAGGTC
>JBPEXU010000246.1:0-2796 GCA_052031225.1 Marinobacter sp.
ATCCAGCCGAGCGATGAGTTCTTCGTAGGTCATGCCGATCTCCCGAACATTAGTCAAAATAAAGTGCCAAAATCGTTTGACAGACGCAAACGATAACAATTATCATTTCTACACCAAATGACCACGGTCGTATCATTTGGTCTCTCTCATCAGGAGCTTAACCGCTCATTCATACCCGCCTTCCGGCGGGTTTTTTTATGCCCTACCGGGCTCTTACCGGTAGCATCAGGGCACACAGCACGCCCGCGATAAAACCGCCCAGATGGGCTTCGTTCGCCATCCGCCCGAGGCCCAGCCATTCTGGCAACGGGGTAAAACCAATCACCATCCAGACCACGGCAAAGGTCACCAGTGCCGGCGGAAACTGAAACCGGGGCAACCGCCGCTGGCTCAGCCAGCAGTAGCCCAGCACCCCATAGACCACGCCGGACAACCCGCCAAACAGCGGCCCCGACACCAGATACTGCAGCCCGTTGGACAGCAAACTGGTCACCAGAAACAGCAGCAGCAACCGGGAACGGCCGTCAAACCACTCGACCTGACTGCCCAGAAACCAGAGCATGACCGAGTTGAAGATGATATGAGTCCAACTGAAATGCAGAAAATCCGGGGTCAGCAGCCGCCAGACCTGGCCACTGGACAGGGTTGCGGCCAGGGCATCGATACGACCGCCCAGACTGCTCCAGTCAAACGCCCGAGGATCGACGATCAGCAGCGCCGCCGCCAGTTCGTTGGTGCCCATCGCCGTCAGCAAGACCATCAATACCGCCAAGCCGATGATGCCCAGCACCAGCGGCGCGTGGCGGGGTGAGGGTTGCCAGCGGCCCCGACGGTATACCGGGGAGCGGTTCTGATCGGCCACGGCTTGCCTCAACTCCGGCTCGGCCAGAAATCGTTCGAGGGCAGCGAGCACCGGCTCCACCTGTTCGCGGTCCCGCAGCCAGAGCACCTGGTGCGGCCCTTCTTCGGTGATGCGATGCTCAACGCCCTGCCCCCTCAGCCAGTGGCTGAATTCAGCAAGATTCACCGCGCTTTCTAATTGCTTGACCCGATACACCGCCTACCTCGCTACTCTGAGCCTGGAATGGAGCTGCGCCTGCGCGCCTGGCTAGCGCGCCACGCTGTCTTCGCTGGTCGGATACTCCGGCTGCTCCGGACGCTCCACCTCGACCCAGACAAACTTGTCCGGCGACAGCACCCGCTCATCGTCCATCCGATAGGCCACCAGCTTGCCATATTTCACCGCGCTGTAGTCCAGACAGGCCACGTTGGCCTTCAGCGGCGCCGGCGTGCCTTCCATCCAGTAATGCCCGACAAACACCGGCGGGGCATCCAGCGGGTAGCTGATCAGCTGTTTGCGCTCGGCCTCGGTCAGTTCGCGCTGAGCCACTTCCGGCGGCAGCGGGTCCGGCTGAAACACCACATCGGCATAGGTTTTGGGATCGTCGGCCCAGAATTTGGTCCGGAAGAATTCGCGAACATAGCCGTCCCGACCGGTAATCGACATACCTTCGGGCAAGCGCAGGTCGGTGCCCCGAAGCAGGGTATCCATAACCTGGCCAGCAAAGGACTCAATGGCCGCCGAAGCATGCAGGAAGTCTTCGTCGATACAGGCTCCGCCCTGAACCTGCTTGAATTGCTCGATCAGTTGGCCGTCCCAGCACGCGTGCACCACGCGGAAATGCTCTTCCTCGATAAACAGGGGGATGGTGTAAAACCACTCCAGGAACTCGTTCCACTCGTGGGGATACGGTTCAAACTGGTCCAGGGTTTCCCGGATCAGTCGATCGTGCCGGGCATTGTGTTCGCGCAGCCAGGTCTTGCCGCTGCCCGGCCTTGCCCGGGTGCAGTAACCCAGCGCGTTGTACTCGTGGTTGCCCATTACCATGCGCGCCGCACCATGCTCGACCATGTCCCGGACCAGGTGCAGGGCCTCCCGGATGCGCGGCCCGCGGTCGATGATGTCGCCGATGAAAATGGCCTGCCGGCGGGGATGCTGATAAATGCCGTTGATCTTACGATAACCCAGTTGATCCAGCAGCCGGACCAGGGTTTTGGCACAGCCGTGAATGTCTCCGATGATGTCGTAACCGCGTGTCGCGGTGTGATTCGATCCCGCCATGGCTAACTCGCTGCTATTTCACTGGCCCAGCCAAGCTTGTCGCGGCAGGTGGCGTAGAAATTGTGGTCGGTCGGGTGGATCAGCCGGATCTTGAACGGCTTTTTGGTGATGCGGATGATGTCACCGGGGGCGCAGGCGATGTTCATCTGGCCGTCAAAGCTGATCTGCGGATAGGTTTCGTTGGTGTCGCCGATCACCAGCTTGATCTCGCTCTTGCCGTCGACCACGATCGGGCGGCTGCTGAGGGTGTGGGGGAACATGGGCACGAGGACAATGGCGTCCAGCTTCGGATGCATGATCGGGCCGCCCGCCGAGAGCGAATAGGCGGTGGAACCGGTTGGGGTCGAGACGATCAGTCCGTCGGAGCGCTGGCTGTAGACAAAGTGGCCGTCGATGAACAGGTCAAAACCGATCATCCGGGTCGATTTCCCCGGATGCAGCACCACATCGTTCAGGGCGGTGCCGAACCCCAGGGGCTGGCCGTTGCGCTCGACATGGCCATCCAGCAGAAACCGGGACTCTTCGATGTACTCGCCCTGCAATACCTTGCCCAGGCGCTCCTCCAGATCCGACGGCGAAATGTCCGTCAGGAAGCCGAGGCGACCTCGGTTCACCCCTAGCAGGGGTATTTTCGACTTCGCGAGTTCGCGGGCCGCGCCAAGCAGGCTGCCGTC
>JBPEXU010000247.1:0-5639 GCA_052031225.1 Marinobacter sp.
GGCTGCTGGCCCAATATCATCAGGCAGCCACCGCGTTGCGCACCCTGGACGACATCATGGCGTTGCCGCAGGAGCGGTCCGACGGTAAGCACTGGGTATCCAGGCCGGTCCTCAGTGGCGATGTGGAGTTCAGGGACGTGCAGTTCCAGTACCCCGAATCCGGCCAAAGGGCGCTGACCGGAGTATCGATCCGGCTGAAAGCGGGTGAACGCGTTGCCATCCTGGGCAAGAATGGCTCCGGCAAGAGCACCCTGCAACGGCTGTTGCTGGGCCTGTATCACCCAACCTCCGGCACCATTACTCTGGACAACGTCGATATTCGCCAGCTTGATCCCGCCGAACTGCGTCGCAACATTGGTTATGTGCCGCAGGACGTTGAGCTATTCTACGGCAGCTTGCGTGACAACATTGTGCTGTCGCGGCCGGTGCCTGATGAGGAATTGTTGCGGGTGGCTGAGCTCAGTGGTTTGAAGCCGTTTATTGACGCTCAGGCCGATGGCTTTGATTTACAGGTCGGTGAGCGCGGGCAGCGGCTGTCGGGTGGCCAGCGCCAGGCGCTGGCCATTGCCCGGGCCATGGTCGGTGATCCGCCCATTCTTCTGCTCGACGAGCCGACCGGATCGCTGGATCATTCCAGCGAGGAACACTTCAAGCGGAGTCTCGCCCGAGCCGCAGAGGGCAAGACCTTGGTCATGGTAACCCACCGAACCTCATTGCTGGAGCTGGCCAGCCGGATCATCGTACTGGATGGCGGACGTGTGGTCGCCGACGGCCCGAAAGAGACGGTTATCGAAGCGCTCAGACAAGGCAAAATCCGGGGGGCGTCGTGAGCGAGCAGAAAGAGCCGGCGTCACTGGCGGAAAAAAGTTTTCACGGTATTGGCGCCGGTTCCGAGAAACTGGGACGACGCAGCGAGCGCTGGTTGGAGCGTCTGATGGGCCGCTGGCTGAGGGTTCCCGATAAACAGGGCTGGGAAATCGACAGCGAGTGGGCGCGAGTGCAGCAGGAGCCAATCCGGCCCCGTGCCATGCTGTGGACCATCTTCCTGACGGTTCTTGTCCTGTTGATCTGGGCTGGGCTGGCGCCTATCGACGAGGTGGCCCGTGGCGATGGCAAGGTCATTCCATCCAGTCAGCTGCAGGTTGTTCAATCGCTCGATGGAGGGGTGGTCGAGGAGCTTGCGATTCAGGAAGGCGAGTTGGTGAAACGGGGGCAATTGCTGGTGAGTATCGAGTCCACCCGGTTCGACTCCGAATATGCCGAACAGAAGGCGCGGGAAATGTCGCTGCAGGCCGAGGTGTTTCGTCTTCGGGCGCTGATCGATGGTACCGACCTGTCGTTCCCGCCGGACTTTCAACAGCGAGCGCCCGAGCTGGTGGTGGTGCAGCGGTCGCTGTTTGAGAACAGCCGGAACGAACTGAAAGAACAGGAAGCCATCTATCGGCAACAACTTGAACAGCGTCAGGCGGATCTGGAAGAGGCCCGCTCCGCTCGTCGGCAGTACCAGGAAGTGCTGAATCTGGCGTCCCGGGAGTTGGCGTTGAAGCGGCCGTTGCTGGCGTCCGGTGCGGTCTCAGAAGTGGACCTGATCAAGCTGGAGCGGGAAATATCGAACGCTCGAGGCGAAGTTGCCCAGGCCGAGGCGGCCATCAACCGCTCTCGGGCGGCCATTTCAGAAGCCGAATCGAAAGTTCGAGAGACCCGACTGGTCATGACCAACCGTTGGCGAAGGGAACTGTCGGAGGCGATCAGTGAGTTGTCCGCAACGCGTGAGATGCTCGCGGGCCTTCAGGATCGGGTGAAAAAAACGAAAATCGTCGCCCCCGTCGATGGCACAGTGCAACGACTGTTCGTCAAAACGGTTGGCGGGGTGGTGAGCCCGGGCCAGGATGTTGTCGAAATCGTTCCGCTTAACGATGAACTCTTGGTGGAAGCGCGGGTGTCGCCCAAAGACATCGCCTTCATCCGGAAGGGGCAGGAGGCCATCGTCAAGTTCACGGCGTACGATTTTGCCGTCTTCGGGGGACTTAAAGCGACCGTCGAACACATCAGTGCGGATACGATTACCGACGAAAACGACAACACCTTCTACCTGACCCGGCTAAGAACGGAATCCCAGGGTTTTTCCGAACAACTGGCGATCATTCCCGGCATGACCGCCCAGGTAGACATACTGACCGGTGAGAAGACGGTGTTGGAATACCTTCTGAAACCTGTTGTGAGAGCCACCTCCCAGGCATTGAGCGAACGATGACCGCTGACCACTCCCTGCTTGTATACGCATCCACCTTCCGGCCGCTGGATCACTGGCAGCGGGTGTTGCCGGGTGCGCGCTTGGTGGAGGCGGATGCTGGCCTGACGGAACTGCCGGCCACCGGGCTGCTATGGGTGAGCAGCGATGTTCCGGAATGGCCGTCGCTGGTTCGCGAAGGGGCTGCGAAGGGGGCGAGAGTTGCCGTGCTGTCTCGGTTGCCTGAGCCCGTAGAGATGAATCGAGCCCTGGCCAGTGGCGCGCGTGCGTACTTGCCTGCATTGTCCAATGAGCGGGTGTTCCAGCAGGTCGCCGACACCGTCCGTGCCGGTGGTCTCTGGTTTCCGGAAGATCTGTTGGCGTCGTTGCTCCGAACGGTAGCCAGCACCCTGAACGAGACGCCGCCGCCCGTCCAGGTCGACTTAAGCGCGCTGACTTCACGAGAGCGGGAAGTTGCACTGCGGGCAGCCCAGGGAGCCACCAATCGACACATTGCCGCCGCATTGGGCATTACTGAGCGGACCGTGAAAGAACATATGGGGTCCGTTTTCAAAAAGCTGGGTGTGCGGGATCGGATGCAGCTGATGCTGTTGGTGAGAGGTCAGACACCGGGGAAAGATGATGTACGTCAGGCGCAATAACAGCGGTGCCATTGTAGCCGTCAGCGAAGAGCCACTGGAGCAGTTCTCGGCAGTTGATCGTGACGACCCGGAATTGCAGGCGTTTTTGCTCGCGAATATGCAGCTGACGGAAGATCAGCGTTTCCGCGAGTCGGATTCGTCGTTGATTCGGGTGATCGAGGATCTGGTTGATCTGCTGGCCTCCAAGGGCATCATCCGCTTTACCGATCTGCCACCGGAGGCGCAGAAAAAGCTCATGCTGCGCAAGTCCATGCGTGGTCAGGAGGATCGCCTGAACCTCATCGACGAAGCCGGTGACGACCTGTTCGATTTCGATTAACCGGTGACCGTCACACCGGGGCCCGTAACGCCGTCGAATCCGACGTCCCAGCCCACCGCAATGCATCCTGCCGTCGGCGCTCCTGCAAGGTAGGCTTCCACACCAATCGAGTGTGCCAGTCCGGTCAAACGCTGGAGGTATTGCTGGGTTGCTGGATCCGCCTCCAGGCGTTGGGCGTAGACCGGATCCGTTTTCACGTAGTCCAGACCCAGTTCGTGCACCTTGGCGATCCGGTCCAGATTCTGGCCGATACCGCTGACTCCCACTTCACAGCCGCGCGCCTGCGCTTCCCGAATGAAGGTGCTCAGCACCAGTTCGCCCAAGCCAAGCGCCGATTCTGGCAGTTCGAGGCGGAAGGCCCGGGCGGGTTCCGAGCGGGATTTCAGCAACTCCAGAATGCGATGGCGCGCCTGGTCGTCCAGAAGGCTCTCCGTCGCAATGTGGGCGACAATCGGTGTGGTGTCATCGCTGGCGGGCATTTGGCAAAGGTATCTGACCATTGCCGTGTCGAGATCCGGCAACAGAGCCAGTCGTCTCCCCCAAGGCAGGAAATAGCCCGCCGCGCGCCAGTCGCCGTTCATCCTTAGCCGGATCTTGGCTTCCCAGTGCAACGGCTCACCGGTGCGCCCCACCAGCGGATGCAGAACGGCCTTGAGGGCTTGAGCCTCAAGCGCCGATAGAATGGCCTGCCGCCACTCAGGGGCATTGCGGAAGGGGATATTCTCAAGGTCCTGATCGTCAATCATGACCCTTTCCTGAGTTTGCTCGGCCTGAGCCAGCAAGTGGTCGGCCTTCATAAGGACTTCACTGTGCGATTCGCCAGCATGGAACGTGCAAATGGAAAGGCTGGGTCGCTGGCCGGCGGGACCTTCAAGGTTTCGGCTGAGCGTTTCGCCAAGCTGACGGGGGTCGTGGAATTCCGTCACCAGAAGCCCGAAATCGGAGCCATTCAGCCGCCCCATGAACGCGTCGGCAAAACGGTCATTGCTGGCGTTCAGCACGTTGGACACGGTACTGCAGAACCGTCGAAGTTCGTTGTTTACCGTCTCACGACCGTGCCGGGTGTTGAGTTCCGAAAGGTTGGGTATCCGTAGCAGAGCAAGTGTATGCCGGGAGTCGGTATCCGGCTCGGCGATCAGGCTATCCAGCTTGCTGACGAAAAACTCCCGGTTGCCGACGCCGGTGACCGGGTCGTGCAGCGCCTTCTGACGCATGGCGGCCAGAGCTTTCGCCTCCGCATCCAGAATGCTCTCCACTCGGCGAGACAGTTTGTTCATGGCCCGGACAACCCGGCGAAATTCGGTTGTTCCGGGTTCCCGGGACACGATAAAGCGTTTCTCGCCGATCGCTTCCGCCTGCTTCACCACATCGTGGAGCGGACGGCTGATACGCCGCACCAGCCAACTCCCCGCAAGGCCTGCCAGCAGGGCGACCAGGGCGAGCCAGAGGAACAATCGCTGGGCAGTGACCCAGAGCGACATCTGAGCATGTGTCGTATCACTTTCCACAGACAGGGTGCCAAAGTTCACCCATCCGTCGGATATGGTCGCGATACCCGGTGAAACCTCCAATGGAAACAGGGCGCGAAACCACCCGGGGACACCGTAATTGACGATGTCTGACTCAAGCCGGACGGAGGTCCCGTCGGGGCTGTTCAACTCGATCCGGTGATAGTGTCCAGTGGCGAACTGGGCATCTAGGAACGAGCGTAGCAGAGCCGGTTCCTTTTCAGTGTGTGACAGGGTGATGGCCAGCGAATTGGCACTATCGATGTTCTTCAGCGATAGCTGCTCCTGGTAGTAGGAACGGGCAGAGACAAGACTCGCCGCCAGACTGGCGACGAAGGCGGTTACGATCAGAAAACTGGTCGCCAGCCACAGCTGTTTAACGAGAGACATTAAAGCTAACTCCTTCGCTTTTCATTCTGTTTAGTACGTTGCGCCACGGTGACAGTCTGGCCGTCGAACTGCCTGCCGAGGCGCCGGCGCCGCCTGCCCAAAGTTCACTGCTATTGAAGCTGAATACCGGAGTGAGATCGGTCCGCTCGCTGGCCGGGAGAATGTCTTCCATCAGGCTATCCAGCAGAATCGGCTCGGTGCCGGGAGCGGGGTAGTAGCCCAGGACCATATGTGGCCGGGTGACCGGGCTGGCCGGGCCGCCGATCCTGGCCCGAACGTAGATCAGCCGGAGCTGATCGTCGCTGATTCCTGCGCTGAGCAGGCTTACGTACTGAATGATGACAAAATCCTCGCAGTCGCCCATGCCGCGTGCCAGGGTTTCCAGGGGCGATGCCCAGTAGTCTTCCCGGCCCCAGAGCACACTGTCGAGTTGGTAATTGAGGGCGTCGTGTACAAACGCGTTTACCTGCTTCAGTTTTTCGCCGTCGGGTAACGATTGTATCCGCTGCAACAGGGCGCGCCACTCGTCC
>JBPEXU010000248.1:0-9493 GCA_052031225.1 Marinobacter sp.
GGCATGACCCCCAGGCTGTCGGTGCTGGTGCGCCTGAGCGAGCGACCGATGCTTCGCTCCCTCGCCCTCGCCGTGCTCGTCGGCGCGACCGTTCTGCTGCTCTGGCGCAGTGACGAACCACCGCTGGATCAGAGCGCGTCCGAACAGTTGCGGGGCCCCGCAGAACCCGACGGCTTCGTGATTGATGGCCGATACACCGCCTACGACGAACACGGCAACCTGAAGGTCCGCTTCGCCAGCACGCGCATTGAGCAGTTTGACGAGGGCAACCTGGCGACCATTGTGGCGCCCCGCGCCGCCCTGCACAGCGCCGAAAGCACCGACCCCTGGCTGCTGGAAGCCGAGCAAGGCAGCTTTCTGCAAAATGAGAGCCTGCTGTACCTGACCGGCAACGTCCGGGTAACCCGCCAGGTGGGTGATCGCCAGGCCACACTGACCACCTCCGAGCTGACGCTCGACAACGATCAGCAAACCGTCTTTACCGAGGCGCCAGTGGAAATCACGGACAGCCTGGGCGTTACCCGGGCACGGGGTATGAAGGCATGGATCAATGAACGCATTCTGGAGCTCAAGTCCGATGTGGAGGGACACTATGAAACCGTTCGCTAAGACCACCCTGACCGTGGCAGCCGTGGCGGCGGTGGCACTTGCGGCACCGGCGGCCGCCTTTGACCTGGACTCGGACACCCCCATCACCGTCAGCGCCGACAACGCCCGGCTGGACGACGGCCGGGGCATCGCCACCTACACCGGCCAGGTTGAGCTGAGCCAGGGCGCCACCCGGCTGAGCGCCGAGCGGGTGGTGTTGTATCGCGATGAAAACGGCCTGAGCCGGATTGAAGCCTCCGGCTCCCCGGCCCGGTATCGCCAGCCAACACGCAACGGCGACGGCGAAACCGACGCCAGCGCCCAGAACATCACCTGGGCTGCGGAAAACCGGCAACTGATCTTTGAACGTAACGCCATCATCAAGCAGAATGGCAACCAGTTCAGCGGCGACGTTATCCACTACGACACCGTGCAACGAGTCGTGACAGCCGAAGGCGGCCAGAACAACGGCTCCGGCCGGGTCGAAATGATCATTCAGCCCCGCACCACCACACAGGGATCCGATGGCAGTTCTCAGAGCCAGTAACCTGGCAAAAAGCTACAAACAGCGCAAAGTGGTTCTTGACGTTTCGCTTGAGATCCGCAGCGGTGAAATCGTTGGCCTGCTCGGGCCAAACGGTGCCGGAAAAACCACCTGTTTTTACATGATTGTCGGCCTGGTGCCGGCCGACAACGGGCGCATCACCATCGACGGCGAGGACATCACACCGCTGCCGATGCACGGTCGCGCCCGCAAAGGCATCGGCTATCTGCCGCAGGAAGCCTCGGTATTTCGCAAACTCACGGTGCGCGACAACATTCTGGCGGTGCTGGAAACCCGCAAGGGCCTGAGCCGGGCGGACCGGGAAGCCAAGCTCGACGAGCTGCTGGAGGAATTCCACATTACCCACATCCGGGACAGCCTCGGCATGGCGCTGTCCGGCGGCGAACGCCGACGGGTGGAGATTGCCCGGGCGCTGGCCATGGAGCCGGCCTTCATTCTGCTGGACGAGCCGTTTGCCGGGGTTGATCCGATTTCCGTGAGCGATATCAAGCACATCATCCGCCATTTGCGAGATAAAGGTATCGGTGTGCTGATTACCGATCACAACGTCCGCGAAACCCTGGATATCTGTGAGAACGCCTACATCGTCTCGGGCGGCCACATCATCGCATCCGGCGGTGCGGACGCGATCCTGGCCAATCAGCAGGTCAAGGAAGTCTACCTGGGCGACGAGTTCCGGCTCTGACCACCGATGGCTGATTGTCTTGACGGACACGAGCAAGTAAACTCGGCAAAGAACTTGCTTGCTCTGGCAAGTAACCAGCAGACAACGCATTTTTCCTTGATTGCCAACGATGTAGAGCGCCGATGAGTAACGGACACTAAGCCATGGTTATGAAAGCCTCACTACAGCTCAAGCTGGGCCAGAGCCTGACCATGACCCCCCAACTGCAGCAGGCCATACGGCTTCTGCAGCTCTCCACCCTCGACCTTCAACAGGAAATTCAGCAGGCGCTGGAGTCCAATCCGATGCTGGAAACCTCCGAGGACGACGACGATCACCTCGACTCCGCCAGCAACGACAATCAGGACAGCGACACTCCGGACGCCCAAGCCGAGACCGCAACCGACAGCGGCGACGACTGGGATGATGGCGAGGCAGAGACCGACTGGAACAACGAGAGCAGTCAGGACAACATCCCCGATGATCTGCCGGTGGACACGGCCTGGGACGACATTTACCAATCCGCGCCGGCACCCGCCGCCCGCAACGACGACGATAACGACAACGATTTCGAAACCCGCAACTCGCCCACGGAAACGCTGCACGATCACCTGGAGTGGCAGCTGAACCTAACCCCCATGAGCGAGCGGGACCGGGCCATCGCCCATGCCCTGCTGGACGCCGTCGATGACCGAGGCTATCTCACCAGCTCGCTGGAGGACATCCACGCCGGCCTGCTGGATGAAACCGAGGACGATCCGCTTGAGCTGGACGAAGTTGAGGCCGTGCTGCACCGACTCCAGCACTTTGACCCAGCCGGGGTCTTTGCCCGCGACCTGCAGGAATGCCTGCTGATTCAGCTCAATCAGCTCCCCCCCGATACCCCATGGCTGCCCCAGGCGCGGCTGGTGGTAACCCATTACATCAATCTGCTGGGCAACCGGGACTATGCTCAGTTGCTGCGGCGCAGTCGGCTCAAAGAAGACCAGCTGCGCCAGGTTCTGGCCCTGATTACCGGCCTGAACCCGCGCCCCGGCGATATCATTGATCGCACCGAACCGGACTACGTCATCCCCGACGTGATCGTGCGCAAACACAAAGGCCGCTGGCGAGTGGAGCTGAATCCGGAAATTGCGCCGCGCATCCGCGTGAACGCAAGCTATGCTTCTCTTATACGGCGTGCCGACAGCAGCGCGGACAACACCTACCTGCGCGACCAGCTGCAGGAGGCGAAATGGTTCATTAAAAGCCTGCAAAGCCGGAACGAAACGCTGCTGAAGGTGGCCACACGCATTGTCGAGCATCAGCAGGGCTTTCTCGACCACGGCGAGGAGGCGATGAAACCGCTTATTCTGTCCGACATTGCGCAGGCTGTGGAGATGCACGAGTCGACGATCTCACGGGTAACGACGCAGAAATACATGCACACGCCCCGGGGCATTTTTGAACTCAAGTATTTCTTCTCCAGTCACGTCAGCACCGAAGAAGGCGGCGAATGCTCTTCCACGGCGATCCGGGCGATGATCCGGAAACTGATCGCGGCAGAAAGCCCGAAAAAGCCGTTGAGCGATAGCAAAATTGCGGCCATGCTAGGAGAACAGGGCATCAAGGTGGCAAGACGCACCGTGGCCAAGTACCGGGAGGCAATGCAAATTCCGCCTTCCAACGAAAGAAAACGACTGGTGTAACAAAGGAGACGCCTATGCAACTCAACATTTCAGGCCATCACGTAGAACTGACACCTCCGCTCAAGGATTACGTCACCGAAAAATTCGAAAAGCTCGAACGTCACTTTGACCACATCTCCAACTGCCAGGTGACCCTGGAAGTCGACAAAGTGCGCCAGATTGCGGAAGGTACCCTGCACGTGGTGGGCGGTGAGATTCACGCAAAGGCCGAAAACGAGGACATGTACGCGGCAATCGATGCCCTGGTAGACAAGCTTGACCGTCAGGTCCTCAAGCACAAAGAAAAGAACGTAGCCCGGATGCACGGAAACGGTCGCGGCTAGACCACCGGCTCCGTCCCCGTAGTACAATGGCGCTGCGACACCCGAGTGTCGCAGCCTTTTTTTTAACAGACACGCAGTCGATCCATGAGCGACACATCCCTGACCATAGACAACATCCTTGTACCGGAGCTGACCCTGTGCCGAGTACCGGCGTCCAGCAAGAAGCGGGTGCTGGAGTTCATTGCCGAGCAGATCGCCGAACACGACAGCTCCCTCAGCGACACCCAGATCTTTAACAATCTGATCGCCCGGGAACGGCTTGGCAGCACCGGTATCGGACAGGGAATTGCCATTCCCCACTGCCGCCTGGAAGGGCTCGATCACGTCGTTGGCGTTCTGATGACGCTGGCAGAAAGCATTGAATTCGATGCCATCGACAACCAGCCGGTCGATCTGGTCTTCGCCCTGATCGTGCCCAAGGAAGCCACCAGCGAACATCTGGAACTGCTGAGCCAACTGGCGGAGAAGTTCAACGATCGGTCCTTCTGCGACCGACTCCGGGAATGCGACGACGCCAGCACACTGTATCAGCGCATGACAGCCGCCAGCGGCTGATATTCACCGTGATAGGGGCACTGGGCCATGAAGTTGATTATCGTCAGCGGCCGATCTGGCTCGGGTAAAAGTACCGCCTTGCATGTGCTTGAGGACCTGGGCTTTTACTGCATCGACAATCTGCCCATCGGGCTGTTGTTCCCGCTGACTCGGGAAGCCGCCAACCAGCCCAGTCCGGACCGCCTGCATAAAATGGCGGTCAGCATCGATGCCCGCAACCTGTCCGGTGAACTGGCCAACTTCGAAGAGATCTACAGCAATCTCCAGCACACCGGCGTCACCGTTGAAATCATCTTCCTCGACGCCGACGAACAGTCTCTGCTCCAACGCTTTCATGCCACTCGCCGCAAGCATCCGCTCAGTGACGACCGCACCTCCCTGAGAGAAGCCATCAGCAACGAGAAAGTGCTGCTGGAACCGTTGTCCAAGCTGGCCGATCTCTATATCAACACCACCGGCATGTCCATGTACGAGCTGCGGGATCTGGTCAAGCAGCGGGTGGTGGGCCGCAAGGACCAGGAACTGGCACTGCTGTTTCAGTCCTTCGGGTTCAAGCACGGGGTGCCGCTCGATTCCGACTACGTGTTTGACGTTCGATGCCTGCCCAACCCCTATTGGGATGTAAACCTGCGCAGCCACACCGGCACCGACCAGCCAGTCATCGATTTTTTGGAACGGGAACCCGCGACCCGGAAAATGCTGGATGACGTGATCCGCTTTCTGGAAACCTGGCTTCCGGCGTTCGCCGACAGCAACCGCAGCTACATGACCATTTCCATCGGCTGTACCGGTGGTCAGCACCGTTCGGTGTACGTCTGTGAGCAACTGGGCCAGCATTTCCGGGCGCACTACACCAATGTTCAGGTGCGCCACACCGAGCTGCCCCACCTGCAGAACCGGAAAGAGAGCTGAGCCGCGATGATCCGCCGCCCGATCACCATCATCAACAAGCTGGGCCTGCATGCACGGGCGACGTCCAAGCTGGTGGCCACCGCCTCGGAATTCCGGAGTACGGTGCGCATTGCCGCCAAGGGACGGGAAGTGGACGCCAAGAACATCATGCAGGTCATGATGCTGGCGGCCAGCAAGGGCACCGAGGTGGAGCTTATCGCCGACGGCCCCGACGAAGCCGAGGCCATCGCCGCCCTGGAAGCGCTGATCAACGATTACTTCGGCGAAGGTGAATAACATTGCCGGCGCATGCCGCAACAATCCTGACGGCATTCACCTACAACTCTTCCTCACCTGTGTAACCTAACTCCGCTATAATACAGGCATTTTCAGCAAGCAGGTGATCCATGACCGATATTCTGGAAAAAAGCCAGGCCAGGCAGCGACTGCGTTCACTGAGTGAGGCGCTCGACAGTGGCGCGCTCAAGCAGGTTGCACGCATCCTGAACGGCGGCCTGAGCCCCAGCGATATCGCCCACCTGCTCGAATCCTCGCCGCCGCGCCAGCGGGCACTGCTGTGGAATCTGGTCGAGAAGGACCTTGAAGGCGAGGTACTGCAGTACCTCAGCGATGATATCCGGGCCTATTTCCTGAGCCAGCTCAACGCTCAGGAACTGGCTGACATCATCGAAGACTTCGAATCGGACGACCTCGCCGACCTGTTGCAGCAGCTGCCGGATACGGTGATCCAGGAAGTTCTGGACACCATGGACGAGCAGGATCGCCAACGGGTCGAGGAAGTCCTCTCGTATCCGGAGGATACGGCCGGTGGTCTGATGAACACGGACACCATCACGGTGCGACCGGACATCAGCATCGATGTGGTACTCCGCTACCTGCGCCGACACCGGAACCTGCCGCCGATGACCGACAGTCTGATCGTGGTCAGCCGGCGTGATGAATTCATCGGCATGCTGCCCATTACCAAAATGCTGGTCTCCAACCCCGCCGCGACGGTGCGCGAGGTGATGGATACCGACATAGAGCCCATTCCGGTCACCCTCTCGGACACCAAGGTGGCCACCCTGTTCGAGCGCTACGATTTGATCTCCGCGCCGGTGGTGAACGACGACGGGCGCCTGCTGGGACGCATCACCATCGACGACGTGGTCGACGTTATCCGGGAGGACGCCGATCACTCGCTGATGAGCATGGCCGGTCTGGACGAAGACGAAGACACCTTCGCCCCGGTGTGGAAAACCACCCGGCGGCGAGCGGTCTGGCTGGGCATCAACCTGATCACCGCGTTCATTGCCTCCGCGGTGATCGGCCTGTTTGAAGAAACCATCACCAAGGTTGTGGCACTGGCGGTACTGATGCCGATTGTCGCCAGTATGGGAGGCATCGCCGGCAGTCAGACCCTGACCCTGGTGATCCGGGGCATGGCGGTCGGCCAGATCAGCGGCGCCAATGTGGGCTGGCTGCTGAACCGGGAATTCCTGTCCGGCGCGCTGAACGGGCTGTTCTGGGCACTGATCGTCGCCACGGCGGCGTCGGTCTGGTTTCAGGACCTGCTGATTGGCGGCATCATTGCCGCCGCACTCATCATCAATCTGGTGGCCGCCGCCTTGGTGGGCACGGTCCTTCCGCTGTTCCTGAAATCCCGGAATATCGACCCGGCGCTGGCGGGCAGCGTGATACTGACCACAGTCACCGATGTGGTCGGTTTTATGGCCTTTCTTGGCCTGGCCACCATTTTCTATGCCTGACGCAAAAGGGACACCATGATCGATCCGCACGACGACGAATTTCAGGAAGACCTCGGCCCCAGCAAGTCCCAGCTCAAACGTGAAATGCAGGCCCTGCAGGATCTGGGCAAACGTATGCTGGATCTGAGTGACGACCAGCTTAGCACCCTGCCGATCAGTGACCGCCTCAAAGCGGCCATCGTCGAATCGCGCCGGATACGCCAGCACGAGGCCCGCCGCCGTCACCTGCAATACATCGGCAAAGTGTTGCGGCAGGAAGACGATCCGGAGGCGATTGAACGGGGCCTCGGCGCCTTTGATGCCGGCAGCGCCGAACACACCCGGCGCCACCATCTGGCGGAGCGCTGGCGGGACCGGTTGATTCAGGAGGGAAATTCGGCGGTTGCCGAGTTTGTCGAGTACTGCCCAGACGCCGACATCCAGCACCTGCGCAATCTGGCGCGCAACGCCCGCAAAGACGCCGATCAGGGCAAGAACACCGGGCACGCGAAGAAGCTGTTCCGCTACCTGCGCGAATGCATCGACGAGGTCGAGTAACCGGTTAAGGCGTCACGACAACCGCCGGTGCTCCCACACCGGCATGTTGCCGCGTACCTGCTGCAAACGGGCCCGATCGAGCTGTGCGGTAATCAGCCCCGGGCCTTCCGGCCACTCCGCGACGACCCTGCCCCAGGGGTCACACACCAGGCTGTGGCCATAGGTTCGGCGGCGCTCACTGTTCTGGCCGCCCTGCCCCGCCGCCACTACCCAGACCTGGTTTTCGATCGCCCGGGCCCGAATCAACGCGTGCCAATGGGCATCGCCGGTTTCCCAGGTGAAGGCGCTGGGCAGGCATACCCAGTCCGCGTTCTGCTGACGCAGCGCCCGGAACAGTTCCGGGAACCGCAGGTCGTAGCAGATCGCCAGTCCGAGCCGGCCGACCGGGGTGTCCACGGTCACGACCTGATCGCCGGGCTCAAAGGTGTCGGATTCCCGGTACTGACCGTGGGCGTCGTCAACCTTGGCATCAAACAGGTGAATCTTGTCGTAGCGGGCCACTTCCCGGCCGCCATCGTCATAGACCAGACAAGCGGATCGAACCCGGCCGTCGATGGGCTGACCATCGGGACGACGGGCCAGGGGCAGCGACCCACCGACAATCCACAGGCCCAGAGTGCGGGCCTGATGCGCCAGAAAATCCCGGATCACGGGTGATGGCCCGGCCTCCACCTCACCGCAACGCACCATATCGCCGGTCGATAGCACGGCAAAGTTTTCCGGCAGCACGGCGACTCTGACCCCGGCGCGGGCGGCCTGGGCCAATAGCCGTTCCGCGTCTTGCAGATTCGCCTCGATGTCGCGGCCGCTGACCATCTGGATCGCAGCGACCTGCGTTTCGTTTTCCTGTGCCATGGCTCTGCTCCTATTGACCGGTATCGAACACCCGTTGCAGCTTCACCTCGGGCTCGTCCCAGGTACCGGTGACGCTGTACGTCGCACTGGTGAGTTTACTCAGAGGATCGCCCAGAACTTTATCAAGCACAAACAGCGCGCCGCCAATGGGCGCCCCGGCGCCCATCAGCAGCGCCGCCAGCGGCAGATTCTGGGTCAGCGGAAGTACCACCACCAGCCGCATATCCAGGGTTTCACGGGCCATGTCTGTGCTGCCACTGAGTTTGAACGCCCCGGAGGGGCCGACCACCTGCAACTCCGGATTCAGGCTGACCCGTCCGTCGACAATCTGCGCCTTGCCGGAAATCGCATCAAACGCCACACCGCGTTCGTACAGATCGGAAAAATCCAGTTTCAGACGGCGCCAGAGCGTATCGGCGTTGAGCAAATTGAACACCCGGAACAGCTGCGCGGTGTTGCTCTGCTCCAGAATCACCCCATCGTCCAGGCGCAGGCTCACGGAACCGTTCAGATCCCGTAGCGTAAAGGCGTCGGGCCGGCCCGGCCAGTCCACATCCAGCTCAATGAACGTCTGTTCGTTGGTCAGAGGAATTTCGGTGTCAAACAGGTCATTGAGATCCGCCATGGCTCCGCCGGTGATGGTGCCGGCAAAGCGGCTGACTTCCCGGTCGTCGATGATGCTCCAACTCATATCGCCCAGCAGCGTCAGCGAATCAAGCCGCCCTTCTATGTCGTTCACGGCCAGCCGGAAAGGCTCGGGGCGAAGGGTAAACCGCCAGCTGCCGAGGGCGCTGTCGTTGAGCCGCAGATCGGCAATGGCGACATCGACGTCCGGCCAACTGCCCAGATCCAGCGCCCGGAAGGCCTCAAGTTGCTGTTCAAACGTCAGCACCTCGGGCGTCGCATCACGCCCCTCGCCATCTGTGACCAGCCGGAACACTTCGAAATCCGCCAGCACCGGCGACGAGTCGTCGGGCAATACGATCCTGCCGACGGCACGATCCGAGCGCGTGCTGAGCACCCAGCGATCGGCCAGATCCAGGGCCTCGATCTCGATG
>JBPEXU010000249.1:0-3595 GCA_052031225.1 Marinobacter sp.
AGCGTTTTTCGTCGAAGACCTGATAGTTGGGCGGGAAACGTTTGAAATACCGGCCGGCGATGCGTCCCTGTTCGATCACCACCGCCCCGTTGTACAACAAGCCGTTCTGCCGGAGCGGCGCGCCGACCACAATGACCGGCGCCAGCTCTGCCTGGCACAGCCGGTCCAGCGCGTCGTCGATGCGGATATCCAGGCTTGGTCGCAACAGCAGGTCCTCCGGCGGGTAGCCGGTCAGGCAGAGTTCCGGGAATACCACAATATCGGCCCGATGCTGCTGGTGCGCCCGCTGCGCCGCCTCAATCACCCGTTCGGTGTTGCCGGGAATATCCCCCACCAGGAAATCCAGCTGCGCCATGACCACCCGAAGGTTGCCAGCGCGGGGGGAGGAAGACGGACTGCCGGAAGCGGACATAGACGGGCTCCTGTAACTCGTTGCCATGAAAAGGCTATTATAACCCCGCACAGGTCAGGATTTCCTCCGGACGGGTACAGGTATCAGGCCCCATGACAGCCGTAAGCGCACCACAGCCAAACCGCCTCGCCACCGGCGCGCAGCCCCGGGGCCAGCAGCAGGCAAAACTGTTCCGAATCTACAACCACTATCGCCTGGTGATCAGCCTGATGCTGGTCGCCCTGTTGCTCGTTGACCCGGTGACGGTCGACGCCCGTTTGCGCTGGCAGGACTATTATCAGGCGGGGGTCATCTCCTACCTTGCCCTGAACGCCTTTATCGCTCTGATTCTGCTGGCCGGCTTCCGGCCCAGCCAGCGCCATATCATCCTGTCGATATTGCTCGACATCCTGCTGATGCACGGCTTATTGGTCGCCAGTACCGGCATCACCAATGGCCTGGCCAATCTGGTCATTATTTCCGTCGCCGCGGGCAACATCCTGACCCCAAGCCGAATTGGCACCCTGTACGCGGCGCTGGCGGCGATCTGCTCGCTGGGCATATCGCTCTGGTCTTTCCTGGCCCTGGACGAATCCGCCGACAATATTGTTCGGGCCGGCACCCTCGGTGTGGTCTACTTCGCAACGGCGTTCATCTTGCAGAACATTTCGTTGCGGATGATGCGCAGTGAGGCCCTGGCGACCAGCCGGGCCCGAAGCATCGCCGAACTGGAGCAGATCAATCAGCAAATTATTCAGCGGATGCGGACCGGCATCCTGGTGCTGGACCGCTATGGCCAGATCCGGCTGGCCAACGCCGCCGCCGAGGAGCTGCTTTTCGGTACGCCCGAACCAACGTCCGCTATTGTCGCTAAGAGTCGTGCGCTGCCGCAGGCGCTGAAACTGGGCCTGGAGGCCTGGCTGAAGGACCCGACCCGGCGGGTCGAACCGTTCCAACCGTTCCCCGGTTCGCCCCTGCTCCAGGCCAGCTTCACCCAGCTCGATCAGGACCGGGGCGACCAGATTCTGGTGTTCATCGAAGACATGAGCAAAGTCACCCAACAGGCCCAGCAAATGAAGCTGGCCTCGCTGGGACGACTGACCGCCGGGATCGCCCACGAAATCCGCAACCCGCTGGGTGCGATCAGCCACGCGGCGCAACTGATGGAAGAATCCAGCAGCCTGGATGACGGCGACAAACAGATGCTCGACATCATCCGTCGCCATTCCCGGCGCGTGAACGGCATCATCGAGAATGTTCTGGACCTTTCCCGTCGCCGGGCCGCCAATGCCGAACTGGTGGACATAGCCGATTGGCTGCGCGAGTTCCGGGAAGCCTTCCTGCAAACCCAGGACGAACAGACACCGGCGCCAGTGATCGAACTCAGTATCGACCCCAACCTGCCGGCGGCACGCTTTGACAAGAGCCAGATCGAACAGGTGCTGGTGAACCTGTGTGATAACGGGCTGCGGTACAGTGCGCAGCAATGCGGCGAGCGCAAGATCAAAGTCCATGCCGGCAGCACCGCCGGCGGCGAGAAAGCGTTCATTGACGTTCAGGATTACGGGCCGGGTATTGCTCCGGAAAACCGGGGATCGGTCTTCGAACCCTTCTTTACGACCGACAAAAGCGGCACCGGCCTTGGACTTTATCTGGCCCGGGAACTGTGCGAGGCTAATCAGGCCCACCTCTCCCTGGTGGACACGAACCAACCGGGCTGCTGTTTCCGAATCACCTTTGCCCATCCCGGGCGCATGATCTGAGGATCTCGGCCACGGCCATCGGGCGTCTGACCAACGACATGGAACCGACGAAAACAATGACCACTCAAACCGCGCTGATTGTCGATGACGAACCGGACATTCGGGACCTGCTGGAAATCACCCTGACCCGAATGGGTATTGAAACTCTGACCGCCCCGGACCTGACCACCGCCCGGGCTCTGCTGGAGAAACACCGGCCACAACTGTGCCTGACCGATATGAACTTGCCGGACGGCAACGGGATCGACCTGGTGCACTGGATACAGCAGCACGTGCCCGCAACCCCGGTGGCCGTAATTACCGCCTATGGCAACATGGACACCGCCATCGAGTCCCTGAAGGCCGGCGCCTTTGATTTTGTCTCGAAACCAGTGGAGCTGCCCAGGCTCCGGGAACTGGTGAACAGCGCCCTGAAGCTGTCGCAAACCAAACCCGATGACGAAACCGGCGACGACGAACCCGGCCTGTTGTTGGGCAACTCCCCGCAGATTCGCAAGCTGCGCAACCAGACCCGGAAACTGGCGCGCAGCCAGGCGCCGGTGTTCATCAGCGGCGAATCCGGCAGTGGCAAGGAGCTGGTGGCGCGCATGATTCATCTTCAGGGCCCGAGGCGGGACGGACCGTTCATTGCCGTTAACTGCGGCGCCATTCCGTCGGAGCTGATGGAGAGCGAATTTTTTGGCCACAAAAAGGGCAGCTTTACCGGCGCGGTGGAAAACAAAGAGGGCCTGTTCCGCTCCGCCGACGGCGGCACCCTGTTCCTGGACGAGGTCGCGGACCTGCCACTGGCCATGCAGGTCAAGCTGCTGCGGGCGATCCAGGAAAAAGCGGTGCGCCCGGTCGGAGACACCCGGGAAGTCCCGGTGGACATCCGGGTGCTCAGCGCCACCCATAAAAACCTGCCCGAACTGGTCAAGGAAGGCGCCTTTCGACAGGATCTGTTCTACCGTATTAACGTCATTGAGCTGTCGGTACCGCCGCTGCGAGAGCGCCCGGACGACATCCCGCTCTTGGCCGACCACATCCTTCAGCGCATTGCCCGGGAATACGAGTGTGAACCGGCGACGCTTACACCGGATGCGGTCGAGCGCCTGAAACACTACGATTTTCCGGGCAACGTCCGGGAGCTGGAGAACATACTGGAGCGGGCCTTCACACTCTGCGACGATGACCAGATCGGCGCCGCTGACCTGCACCTCGGCCATGCCCCGGCCCCTGCCGGCCAGACGGTGACTGACGAAACCGCCGGGCCAGTCCTGCCCACGGACATTCCGGAAGGGGAAATCGATCTGGAAGGCTACCTCGAAACCATCGAACGCCAAGCCATTGAAAAAGCACTGGAAGCGACGCGCTGGAACAAGACCGCAGCGGCCAAGCGATTGGGCATCAGCTTCCGGGCGCTGCGTTATCGGTTGAAGAAACTGGGCATGGAGTAAGGCGC
>JBPEXU010000025.1:0-12494 GCA_052031225.1 Marinobacter sp.
TCGAGTCACCTCCGAGGCTTTGCCAGGTTCGCCACTCGACGCACCGTGTCCGTGACCTCCGCCATGGGTACCGCCGGCATACGCTGTCACTGCCATCGACAATGCCACGCTAGCCGCCATCAGTTTTGCTAACTTCATCGTTTTCTCCTTAGGTCATCCGTCGTAGAGGCCTTGCAGGCTCCAACTGAAGCTTGAGCAATGCTCAGAATCCGCAAACACTTTCTCTTACCAACCTGAATTCTTTCTGAAAATCTGGAACTATCTTGCATTCAGATTGAATTCAGGTTGAACAGCGACACTGCAGGCTGGCAGGCCGATATGAGGATGGATCGATGCGTGTTTTAGTCGTTGAGGATGACCGATTGCTGGCCGAAGGGCTGGTCAGGCAGCTGGAAAAAGCAGGTTTCAGCGTTGATCAAACGCCCAGCGCCAGAGAGGCAACCGTTCTTGGTGAGCAGGAGGACTATCGCGCCGTCATTCTGGATCTCGGCCTGCCTGACGGCAACGGCCTGGAGGTGCTGAAGCGGTGGAGATCCAACCTTGTGCAATGTCCGGTGTTGATCCTAACCGCTAGAGGCGATTGGCAGGACAAAGTCAATGGACTGAAAGCAGGAGCCGACGACTATCTTGCCAAGCCGTTCCAGACCGAGGAACTGATTGCCCGCATCAATGCTCTCATCCGTCGCAGTGAGGGTAGGGTCCATGCTCTGGTGAAAGTTGGCAGCTTTGAATTGGACGAGTACCGTCAAAGCCTTAGAACCCATGACGGTGCAGAACACTCACTGACGGGCACCGAATTCCGGCTTCTGCGTTGCCTGATGAGTCGCCCTGGCCACATATTTTCCAAGGAGCAGCTGATGGAGCAGCTATACAATCTGGATGATAGCCCGAGCGAAAATGTCATTGAAGCGTACATTCGGCGTTTACGGAAGCTGGTTGGCAAAGAGACGATCTCAACACGCCGGGGGCAGGGGTACGTGTTCAATGCTAAGCGTTAAAAAGCCAACTTCGGTAAAAGGCATGTTACTAGCACTGTTACTGCCGGCCGGAATAACTCTGATGGGGGTTGCCTGGTTTGTTCATGGTTTGCTCCTGGAGCGTATGTCGCGGGAGTTTCTTGAAAGCAGATTGAAAGACGAAGCGGCCTTTCTGGAACATCAAATTCGGGACGTCGAAGGCCGCATCGAATTGATCCGAACGGGTGACTACTTCCAAGATGTTTTTCATCATGCTTTTGCGATCCGAACGCCAGAACAGACGATCGTTGCACCGGACACCTGGGAACCTTTGTTGACACCACTACTCGACCGCGAAACGGATGGAGCCCAACGCCTGGAAGACATCGACACCGACAACCGCCACGTGGATATCCTCGCTTTCCGCCAGTCTTTCTGGGTGAACGAAACGCCCGTCGTCGTGATCGTGTCGGAAGATCTGGAGGCCCTGAAACGAAGCCAGGCTGAGCTCCACGCCTGGACGGCGGTGGTGTCGGTGCTATTGATCGTGCTTCTGGTTGCTGTTATTTGGATTGGCATCACATTGTCGTTACGTCCCGTGGTAACGTTGAAAAGGGCATTGAGAAAGTTGCAGGACGGCGAAATCTCCCGGATCACTGTTCAATCACCCGACGAGTTTCTGCCACTGGTTCTTCAGCTAAATCAGTTGCTTGATTCTCTGGACAAACGGTTAGAGCGTTCTCGAGAAGCTCTTGCAAACTTGTCTCACAGTGTCAAAACGCCCATAGCAGCTGTCCGGCAGATACTGGTGGACGATGATCGCCCATTGCCGAGCGAACTGAGGCACCAGCTGGCGATCCGTCTCAGCGACATCGACAAGCAGCTGGAGGCGGAAATGCGTCGCAGCCGCTTTGCCGGCCCCCAGGTGGGGAATACCGCGTATCCCGTCAAACAGGCTCGGGACCTGCTGTGGATGTTTGGTCGGCTGTATCCGGACAAGTCGTTCGAACTGTCCAGCTCAATTTCTGAAGATAGCCGTTGGCCGATAGAGGAGCACGATCTAAACGAAGTGCTGGGTAACCTGCTTGACAATGCAGGAAAATGGGCGTCGTATTGTGTAGAGCTTTCGCTGAAGCAAATTGGTGACGTAAAACAGATCATCGTGACGGATGACGGCCCAGGCGTCGATAAGGATGATTTGTCCAATCTCGGCCAAAGAGGGCGTCGACTTGACGAGCAAACACCCGGCCACGGGCTCGGTCTTGCGATCGTACGAGAGATAGTCGCTCGCTATAGTGGCAAAATCCGTTTTACGACAGAGCCGCGCGGAGGATTGCGAGTAACTGTCGAGTTATAGAGAAGCTGATACCTATGGAGTTCTTGCCTAGGCAGTCCAACTCCCACCGATAAAACAGTAGCCTAAACCCTTGGGTTGCTTGAGCACTCGAATGTGAAGTTCCTTCCAGTGGGATGGTCCAGAATCAGGATTCCGTTGCGGGACCGTCGCTCGTAAATCGTTCCTGCGCCTGAAAAACAGTACTTCACAATTTATTGAGAAAATCGATGTATAAAGCGATGCTAACGAGTGTGGGAACCAGTTTGGAGCGGGTGAAGGGAATCGAACCCTCGTATGCAGCTTGGGAAGCTGCCGTTCTACCATTGAACTACACCCGCCAATCAACGACCGCGATTGAAATATAAGCGCTCTGCCCGGGCTTGGGCAAGTGTCTGACCGGAGACGGCATGGATCCAACCATCACCCTCATTGGCGCTTTGATGCTGGTCGTCAGCATCCTGCTGAGCCCGCTGTCCAGCCGGGTGGGGATGCCGGTGCTGCTGATCTTCCTGGCGGTCGGCATGATGATGGGCGAGGACGGCCCCGGCGGTATTCAGTTCGACAACTTTGAGCTGGCCTTTGTCATTGCCAACCTGGCGCTGGCCGTGATCCTGCTCGACGGCGGCATGCGAACCCGGGCCGAAACCTTCCGGGTCGGCCTGCGCCCGGCCCTGGTGCTGGCCACCTTGGGGGTATTTTTCACCGCCGCCGGCGCCGGCGTGGTGGCGCGCTGGGTCTTCGGCCTGGACTGGCTGACGGCGCTGCTGATCGGCGCCATCATTTCCTCCACCGACGCCGCCGCGGTGTTCTCCCTGCTTCAGGGCCGGGGCCTGCACCTGAACGAACGGGTCAGCGCCACGCTGGAAATCGAGTCCGGCAGTAACGATCCAATGGCCATCTTCCTGACCCTGGCGCTGGTCACCCTGATCGCCAGTTCCGGTGGGAGTGCCGGCCTGGCCACTGTTACCATGCTGATCAAGCAGTTTGGTATTGGCGGTCTGGCCGGTCTGTTGGGCGGCTACGCGGTAGTTGAGCTGGCCAACCGGATTCGGCTGACGCCATCGCTGTACCCGCTGTTGGTGGCCGCCGCCGGTATTGCCGTATTTTCCGCCACCAACACCCTGGGTGGCAGCGGCTTTCTGGCCATCTACCTGACCGGCGTGGTGATCGGCAACCGCCATGTCCGCATGATGCCCATGATCCTGCAGGTGCACGACGGCCTGGCGTGGCTGGCCCAGCTGTGCCTGTTCCTGATCCTGGGGCTGCTGGTCGATCCCTCGGAGCTGCTGCCGCTGGCCGGTGGCGCGCTGATTCTGTCATTGTCGCTGATTTTTCTGATCCGGCCGCTGACTGTGCTGGCCACACTCTGGCCGTTTGGTTTCCAGCGCGGCGAACTGGGTTTTATTGGCTGGGTCGGCCTGCGGGGCGCCGTACCGATCGTTCTGGCACTGTTCCCAGTCATCGCCGGCCTGCCCGAGGCGCAGCTGGTCTTTCACATCGCCTTTTTCGTGGTCCTGGTATCGCTGATGGTGCAGGGCACCACCATGGCGCCGTTGGCGCGCAAACTGCGCCTGGAAGTCCCCGCCGGCGAGGACCCGTACCGACGCTTACCGCTGGACGCCCCCGCCGCCGGCGATCACGAGCTGATGCTGTTCCCATTGCGGGGCAAAAACTGGGACACGCCCCGTCGTCTGGGCCAGCTTCGGTTCCCGGAAAACACCGCCGTGGCCGGGGTTTTTCGCAATCGCGTCTGCCTGCAACCGAAAGAGGATCTGGAAGTCGTCAAGGGCGATGTTGTCGCCATGTTTTCCACCCCCGATGTTTTGCCGGAACTGGGTAAGGCGTTGAGCGGACGGCACGCGCCCGAATATCTGGCCGAACGCACCTTCTTCGGTGATTTTGTACTGAACGGGGAGGCCCTGCTCGGTGACGTGGAGCAGGTCTACGGCATTGAGTTCGATGAGCTGGCGCCGGACATCACCCTGGCCGAATGCTTCGCCAAACGCACCAAAGGTCACCCGGTGGTGGGCGACACCGTCCGGCTTGGCCCCGTGGTCCTGGTCGCCCGCGCCACTGACGCCGATCAGGTGACCAAGGTCGGTCTGAAGATGGACGGTTCACAAAACCGATGATCGGTAAACCGGATAGCCAACAAACGTAACAAAACCCCTTAACAACCGGCCCACCCCCTGTGCTATAAAGCCCTGTACAAAGATTAATCATTGGTAAGTTTGCTCTATGGCACTGTTCCGGCACCTCTTTGGGCCCGCTCTGGCGCTCCTGTTATTCGCTTCCGCCGCCCAGGTGAGCGCGACCGAACTGCTCGCCAGGGCAGATACACGGATGCCGTCGACGTCGGCCTTCAACCCGGACGTGGTGGAAATCACTCAGGTGCTGGTCAAGAAATCCGAACGCCGTCTGTATCTGCTGGAACACGGTGAGGTGGTGCGCAGCTACCGGATCTCCCTGGGCGACAATCCGACAGGACACAAGCTATACGAGGGCGATGAACGCACCCCGGAAGGCGACTACCTACTGGACTGGCGCAATCCTGACAGCGACTTCTACAAATCCATCCACATCTCTTACCCCAACGAACGCGACCGTGAACTGGCGGAGTCCTGGGGCTTGAGCCCCGGCGGCAACATCATGATCCACGGCCTGCCCAACGACGCCGGCGATCTGGCGTTTGCCTACAGCGGTCTGGACTGGACCGACGGCTGCATCGCAGTCACCAACGAGGAAATGGACGAAATCTGGCAGTTGGTCGCCGACGGCACCCCCATCCGCATCCTTCCATGAACTTCGACTAACACCGCGATTAAGTTGTTGTCATAACCTAAGAAAAGTTACGTATCCTTAGTTAACATTTCGTCTCTGAGTGTTTTACACTGTTTGACGACTCCGGTAGTCAACGCCTATCGGCCCAGGTTGACAGGAAGTCGTCTATACTGGCTTCCGGATCAAAGGAAATAACACGACCAATAAGGGGATTTACTATGCGTAAACTGACGATCGCTGGGTTTGCACTGGCCACTGCGCTGACTGCAGGTTGTGCCACCACTGACCAGGCTGCTCTTGACGAAGCCAATGCAACTGCCAGCTCCGCTGAGCAGACTGCACAGAATGCTCTGAACACTGCGAACAGCGCTGCCAGCTCCGCTCGCACCGCTCAGCAAACCGCTGAAGAAGCACTGGCGGCTGCCCGTGCGGCCCAGAAGGCTGCAAACGAAGCTAACGAGCGCGCCAAGCGCATGCTCGAGCGTGCCAGCCAGAAGTAAGGCGCCGCACAATGCTGAAAAAGGCCGGACATCCGGCCTTTTTTTATGCCTGCGGGTCAGACCCGGAGGCAGACCCACCTCCCTTGTTCGTCCCGGATTGGTCCAGAAACGCCCGGACCAGATCCATCGGCAGCGGAAACACAATCGTCGACGAGTTGTTGTTGCTCATGTCGGCCAGCGTCTGCAGGTAACGCAGCTGCATGGCGCCGGAGTTGGCAGCCATCACCTCAGCCGCCTCCACCAGCTTCCGTGACGCCTGCAGCTCACCCTCAGCGTGGATTACCTTGGCCCTCCGCTCCCGCTCGGCTTCGGCCTGACGGGCAATGGCGCGGATCATCGACTCGTTCAGGTCGACGTGCTTGATTTCGACATTGGCCACCTTGATGCCCCATTCCTCGGTCTGGGCATCGATGATCTCCTGAATGTCGGCGTTGAGCTTGTCCCGCTCCGACAGCATCTCATCGAGATCGTGCTTACCCAGTACCGAGCGCAGGGTGGTTTGTGCCAGCTGACTGGTCGCCGCCATATAGTCTTCGACCCGGATGATCGCACGCTCCGGGTCCACCACCCGGAAATAGAGCACCGCGTTCACCCGCACCGTCACGTTGTCCCTGGAGATCACATCCTGGCTGGGCACGTCCAGGGTGATGACCCGAAGATCGACCCGAACCACCTGCTGGATGCCCGGAATCACGATGATCAGGCCGGGCCCCTTGACGCCCTGAAAACGGCCCAGAAAAAACACCACACCACGCTCGTATTCCGGCAGGATCTTAATCGCCGAGCCGAGGATCAGTAACAGCACCACCGTGGGTGCGACATAGGGAATAAGATCACCAAACATGCGGCCTCCTTCGTTGCCGTTCGCTATCGCACCGCCGGTCAGTCGTCCTCCCGGATCACCTCAACGGTTACGGTCAGTCCTTCGATATCCACCACCCGCACCCGATCGTCCCGGGCAACGGGCTGTAAACTGCGGGCATTCCAGCGTTCGCCACTGAGCCGCACATGTCCAGTATAGTGCTCATGGCTCGGGGCGAAAGTGTCCAGGGCAACGCCTTCCTCGTGCCGGAGATGCTCGCTGCCGGTGACCGGCGCGCGCTTGCGCAGGCCGATAAACCGGGTCACCGTCCAGAGGATGAAACCGGCGGCGACCACCGCGGTGCCGCCCACCGCCGGCAGGGAAATGTCGCGATGGCTGCCGTCCATCAGAATCACCGACCCCACCACGAAGGCGACAATGCCACCGACCCCGAGGATGCCGAAACTGGGGACAAAGGCTTCGCCGACGATAAAGGCCAGACCCAGAATAATCAGCGCCAGCCCGGCGTAGTTCACCGACAGCACCTGGAACGCGAAGAGCGCGAGAATCAGGCAGATGGCTCCGATCACACCCGGCACCACCGCCCCGGGATTGGCCAGCTCGAAGATGATGCCGTAGAAACCGATGATCATCAGAAAATACGCCACGTTCGGATCAGTGATCACGGTCAGTAGCCGGGTACGCCAGTCCGGTTCTGCACGCACCAGGGTAAGGTTGGCGGTACTCAGGGTGCGCTCTCCGGAGGCCATGCGCACGGTGCGGCCGTCAATCTGGGCCAGCAGATCGTCGACATCGGTGGCCACCACATCCACCACCTTGCGCTCCAGAGCTTCCCGGGCTCCCAGGTTGACCGCCTCACGCACCGCCTCTTCAGCCCAGTCCGCGTTGCGACCATGGCGCTCGGCCAAGCCGCGAATGTAACTGACGGCGTCTTCCAGGACCTTGCGCTCCAGAGCGGTGCCACCACGGCGCTTGTCGGCCTCGCCGGCAGGCTCTTTGCCGTCAGCATCCGGAGCCGGTGGGTCATCGTCGGTCTCCGGTGGCGCGTCGGTTCCCGGCAGTCCCCCCAGCTGCACCGGCGTCGCCGACCCCAGATTGGTGGCCGGCGCCATGGCCGCGATGTGGCTGCCATACAGAATGTAAGTGCCGGCGCTGGCGGCCCGGGCGCCCTGAGGCGACACGTAAGTCGCTACCGGCACATCGGAGGCGAGGATGGTCTTGATGATCTCGCGCATGGAGTCCATCAACCCACCCGGAGTATCCATCTCGATCACCACCAGCGCCATGCCCTCGGATTCGGCACGGCCGATGCCCCGGCTCAGGTAGTCCATGGTGGCCGGTCCAATCGCGCCATCGACGGTCAGTACCAGCGCCCGGCCGCCGGATGCCTGGGCATTGACCTGCAGTGACAGCGACACCACGGCCAGCACTATCCCTGCAACGAATAGCGCCAGGGCGGTGGACAGTCGGCGTGAACGTCCGGCTGAGGCTTGGGGAAACGGGCGCATGGCACCTCCCTTGATTGGCGGTCAAAACACCTTTGCCAGCAGCGCCTCCGGTAAACGCCGCAGAATGAAGCTGATCGGCGTCCAGGGCCAGGCCGGCACGTAGCAGTTGCCCCGACCGGATTCGATGGCTTTGACCAGGGCCTTGCACCCGGTCTCGGCGTCGACAATGAACGGCGTATTGCGGACCTTTTCGTTTATTTCAGTCCGGATGTAGCCCGGATACAGGGTGGTCACCCGGATCGGAGAGCCACTCTTTTTCAGTTCGATCCGCAAACCCTCGGAAAGTGCCGCCAGCCCGGCTTTGGTGGCCGCGTAGGTGGTCACGTTTCCGGGCAAACCACGGACCGCGGATACGGAGGATACGGTGACAAGATGGCCGTGGTTCTGCGCCCGGAAGATTTCCATCGCCGCCTCCATCTGGGCCAGGGCGGCAACAAAGTTGGTTTCGGCGGTCTGGCGATTGGCCCGGAACTGGCCGGTCCCCAGCGGCTGGCCCTTACCGATGCCGGCATTGACGATGATCCGGTCGAGCTGGCCACAGTCCTGCTGGAACGCCTTAAACACCTCGAACACCTGATCGTGGTTGTTCACATCCAGTGCCCGCACGTGGATGCTAAGCCCGGGATAGCGGCGCAACAGCTGCTCTTTCAGCTCTTCCAGCCGCTCGGTACGGCGGGCACACAGCGCCAGGGTATCGCCGCGGGCGGCGAATTCCCGCGCCATGCCTTCGCCCAGGCCGGAACTGGCTCCGGTGATAAGAATAGTGCGACTCATAGCTGCTCCTCGTTGTCGTTATTATTTCCCGAGCCGGTGACAGAGTCTTAGAAATAGAGCTGCTGTTCCGGCTCCTGATCCGGTTTCGTCGGCGCCGGGTCGGCGGCATCCTCGGCCGCCATTCGGGTCACCTGCTCGCCGATCATGGTCGGCAGCCCGTCGGCCCGATCCACCGCTGCGGCAATGGCCCCGCGCTGAACTTCGATGGCCGGATACCGGTCGCGGAACGCCTCCACTTCAGCCAGAACCCGCTGCCAGAGCGCATCCCGATCTTCCGGTGGGTAGTCCTCGTGGGGCCGGTGCACCTCCAGCCAGACCTCACCGCCCGACAACCCGATCTTGACCGGATCGCGAATGACCTGCACCGGCGTGCCCTTATCGACCTGATACACGAAGCGCGAAATATCCTCGTTGTACATCCGGAAGCAGCCGTGGCTGACCGGCATGCCGACGCCGAATTTCTTGTTGGTGCCGTGGATCAGATAGCCTTTTTCACTGAGCAGCAGGGCGTGGGAGCCAAGCGGATTGCCGGGGCCGGGGGGAATCATCTTTGGCAGGTATTCGCCGGCCGCCTCGTATTCGGCCCGGATACTGGCCGGTGGATACCAGGCCGGTGACTCCAGCGCCATGGTCACCTCGGCGCGGGTCAGGGGCGAGGGGTTTTCCTCGGTGCCGACGCCCACCGGATAAACCTGGACGCCACCGTCGCCGGTAAAGTAGTACAGACGGTACTCCGCCAGGTTGATGACGATGCCCTCGCGATGCGCTTCGTCGGGAATGACATAGCGGCGCGGCAGAGTAATGGTGGTGCCCTCACCGGGCAACCAGGGATCAACGCCCGGATTGGCTTTGACCAGTTCGAGATAACCCAGCGCCAGATCATTGCCGATCGCGGCGAAGGTGTCTTCGTAGCGGGTGGTGAAGGCAGCCAGTTCGCCGGCCAGATCGCCCTCAAGCTCGAAGGTCGGCACCCGGGGGCTGCGATCCGGTCCGGCGTCGACCACGGCATCGTCGGACGCGGCCGCAACCGGCAGCGGGCCGGCCATCAGCATCGGCAGGATCAACGTCAGCGTTTTCCACACACGTCGAAACGACATAACTTCTATCCGTTATCTTCCATCAGCGCGTAAGAGACAGCGCCCCGGATCAGGAGTTCACCAGGGCATTCCACACCGTGGCTCCGGCCAGGACCAGAAACAGTATACTGGCGCCGAACCGTGCCGTCGCCAACGGCAGACGCTCCATTAGCCAGCGCCCGGCCAGGATCACCGGCACATTGGCCAGCAGCATACCGACCGTCGTGCCCATGATAACCCAGAAGGTCTCGGGAAACTTGGCCGCCAGTACCACGGTCGCCACCTGAGTCTTGTCACCAATCTCAGCCAGAAAGAACAGCACGGTCGTGGCCATGAAAGCACCCAGGCCCAGAAACGGCGAATCGCCACTGTCGTCTTTATCCGGGATCAACAACCACAGGGCGATGGCGACGAAGCTGACGGCCAGCACCCAGGGCAGCCAGGTTTCGGGAAGCCATTGCGCAACCCAGGCCCCCAGCCAGGCCGACAAGGCGTGGTTCAGAACGGTGGCAACGAAAATACCGAGAATGATGGGCAACCGCTGGGCGTAACGGGCAACCAGAAACAGTGACAACAACTGGGTTTTGTCGCCGATCTCGGCGATCGCCACCGCCAGGGTTGAGGCGATAAAGGCATCCACAGAAAAACTCCCGAATTCCGAACAAGGGTCGCTGCGCTAGGCTTTCATCCGCCACACCGGAATGGCCGCCAGGGCAACGAAGACCGCCACCAGCCACCAGGCGTTGTGAAACGCCTCGATGGTCGGCAGGCCGCCGCGATGGTCGCCGAATTCCACCGTCAGAGCAACGATGTTGACACCAAAGGCGCCACCCAGCTGACGGGTGAAATTGAGGGTACTGGAGCCCGCGCCCAGCTGCTCCGGCGCCAGCGGATTAAGCGCCCCGGTGGACAGCGCCGGCAACATGAAACCAATGCCGATGCGGCCAAGCACCGTCCACAGCGCCAGCCAGCCGAACGCCAGTGCGGCATCGGACACGGCAAACAGTACCGCCGAGCTGGCGAAGGCAACAATGCCGAACACCACCAGGCTACGGGCACTGCGGCTGTCGGCCAGCCGCCCGGCCAGCGGAAAGGTGATGCCCAACACAATCCCGGCGGGCAGCATAAGCAACCCGGCCTCGGTGGCGGTAAAGCCGAGCGAGGTTTGCACAAACAGCGGCACCAGGTAGGTTGATCCAAACAGGGCGAGCCCCAATGCCAGGGCGCCCAGATTGGCGTACAGAAAGCTCGGGGTGCGCAGCAGGGTGACGTTGACCAGGGGATGGCGGGCGGTGCGTTCCCGAAGCACGAACAGCGCCAGCAGGCTCAGTACCCCCAGCGCCTGCAGCCCCAGACGCAGTTCCTGCCCCGATACCGCCTGCAGACGGTTCAGGGTATCCAGGGCGAGCGTGACGGTGGCGCCCAGCAACACCAGCCCGGCGGCGTCGAAACGGTAGGGCTGGGACAGGGCGGGCGGGCGTGGCAGGAAACGCCAGGCCATGAAAATACCGAGCAGGGTCACCGGCACCGGCGCAAACATCACGTACCGCCAGTGCAGCTGATCCACCAGGAAGCCGCCCAGCACCGGGCCAAGGGCCGGGGCCAGGATCACGCCCATGCCATAAATTCCCATGGCCCGGCCACGCCGCTCCCGGGGAAAGATACGGAACACCAGGTACATACCCATCGGCTGCATCAGCCCGGCCATCGCACCCTGGCCCACCCGGGCCGCAATCAGCTGGGCCGGCGACTGGGCGAAACCGCCGGCCAAGGAGATCAGGGTAAACAGTCCCATGGCGGTCGCCAGGGTTTTGCGCACACCGAAGTGATCCAGCAACCAGGAGGAAGCCAGCATGGTGGTGGTCATGGCTGCGATAAAGCCGGTCGCCAGCCAGTGCACCTGGCCCTGACGGATACCGAATTCCACCATGATGTCGTGCAGCGCGACATTCACCACAGTAGCACTGAGCACCGTCGCCATGGTGCCCAGCATGACGGTGGCCACCGCCAGCCATCGCCAACGGTCGCCATAACGGGCCCGGAGCCCGTCTACCGTGCGCCCGGACAGGACAACACTCCTATTTCTGCTTTTCGGCGTTGTCCATAATCTTATGGAACACCTTCAGCGCGCATTCGATTTCCTGGTCGGAAATGCCGTCCAGCATTTCCTCTCGGAGTTGGGCGGCGCGTTTGGACAAAGCGTCCATGAAATCGCGGCCGGCAGCGGTCAGGTGAAGCCGGCGGGCCCGGCGATCGTTGGGGCAGGGACGACGTTCAATCAGGCCCTGTTGCTCAAGGCTGTCGAGCAGACGGACCAGGGTGGGGTTCTCGATCGCCATCAGGCTGGCCAGTTCCCGTTGCGTCAGCCCCTCACCCCCCTGTTGGAGATAGACCATGGTACTCCAGCGGGCCTGGGTGACGCCGAGATCTTTCAGGCGTTCATCCAGCATTTTGCGCCAGCGGCGGGTGACCCGGGCAACGGCGAAAGGAAACTGATCTCTCATCGGTTGTCACTCCTCTGTCGGAAGGCAGACCGGAGCCAATACCGCGACTGCCACCTCACACCTTATCGGAAAGTTACCAATAGTATGCTAACCATTGAAAGAAAGACAGATACGGAGTCGAAATCAGTATCGGTGAAAACCGAAAGCCCCCCTTCATCCGGAGGCGCGCTGCGCCATCTCGGCGTCCAGCTCCGCCTCTGGGGAGGCGTGAAAGTCCTCGTTACGGGGATCGAGTT
>JBPEXU010000250.1:0-10495 GCA_052031225.1 Marinobacter sp.
TTGAGCACCAGGGCGACCGACTCCAGGGTGTTGGTGAACGCCGGCCGGATGCTGGATTCGTTCAGCTCGAAGGTAATGTTGCCCGGCATAATGAGTTCAATCTGATCACCGTTGCGCACCACGCGTACGCCCGAACCTTCCAGCTTCTGGCGCAGCTGCGCCTCCTGGCGATCCATGTAGTAGCCAATGCCGCCGCCAATCGCGGCGCCGCTGGCGGCACCGATCAGGGCGCCTTTGCCCCGGTCGCTCTTGCTCGACGTTGCCGCCCCAATGGCGGCACCGCCAATGGCACCGATAATGCTGCCGGTGGTCGCGTTTGAAGTTTTTTCTTCACCAGTGTAGGGGTCATAAGTCATGCAGCCGCCCAGACCGAGGGTTGCTACCGCACATGCCAGAATGGTTTTTTTCACAGTCATCTCCTGTGTTGACCGGACAGCGCCCGAGGATCAATCCCCGCTGTTCGCTGCCTTGTTGGTGAATGTATCGATGATGGTGTTGAACACCGTTGCCTGCAAGTCCTGAGCTTCGTTCACCAGGTGATGCCGGCCATCGGGAATCCGGACTTCTTCGACCGCGGAAAACTTGTTCCGGATGATTCGAAGATTGTGCTGCCAATCCACCGTCAGGTCCTTCTCCCCCTGCACCACCGTCACCGGGTAGTCCACAGGCCGGGCCGATTCAATATGCGGCACCCACTGTCGCAGCGCCGTCACCCAGTCGACATGCACCGCCCTCGCCTGCAACGGGTCATGCTCCTTCAGGAACCGCAGGAACCGGGTGTTGCCGCTGTTTTCCGCAAACACCCGACGCCAGCGGCTGATAAACGGTTTCACCACGCTGTGCAGCAGCTTGGCCCGCAGCCAACCCACCGGGCGAACCAGCGGAGCCAGCAGCACCACCCGAGCAAAGTCCGAGGTCTCCCGAGTGTGCTGGTTGGACAGCAGATAGTCGATCAGAATGGCTCCGCCTGTGCTCTGCCCGACCGCAAACCAGGGCCCCCGAATCTTGTCACGAACCTGCGCCATCACCTCCGTCAGCACCGCCTGGTATTCCAGAAAACTGCCAATCGCAGCCGGCGTCCCGCTCGATAGCCCATGCCCCGGCTGATCGTACGCCAACACATCCAACCCGGCGCCCAGGCACCGCTCGATCAACTGACTATAAAGCCCAACGTGATCAAAGTAGCCGTGCAGGATAAACACCGTGCCGCGTGCTTCCGGCAGCCGGTAGTAATGCACCATCACCTGATGCTCGTCGGCCTGGACATAGCCCTGGTGGTAGCGAACCTCCGGGTGCTCAACCCAGAGATCCAGACCGTAAAAGCGGCAGTAAGCCACCATCTCGGCGCTGAGTTCATCCTCGCTGTCGGGCCGGAAAGGTTTCAGCTGCGCCAGCAGCGATTGGCGATCCCAGTCCGGAATTTCTATGGTATCTGTTTTCCAGTACACGTAGAGTTAAACGCCTGTCATGATTCGTAAATACGGTTAAAACACTGCCATCCTATCGTATCGCGGGAGTAGAACACAGATGCTGCAACCTCTTCTTGAAACCGGGCTCCGGCAAACCATGAACTGGCTGGTTCGGCCGATGCTCAACCCCGCCATCCCGATCCCGGTTCAGCGGACGCTGTTGCGCCAGGCCTATCGAACCTCTGTGCCGCCACGGGGTTGCCGGTTCGCTCCCGACCAGATCGCCGAGGTGCCTGTGGTGCGCTGCAGCGCCGAACAGGTACCCCGCGGCGTGGTGCTGTACCTGCACGGGGGCGCGTTCATTATCGGATCGCCAGACACCCACCGGGGCCTGACCGGCCACCTGGCCCGCGCCAGCGGCTGTGAGGTGGTGACTCCCGACTACCGACTGGCGCCGGAGCATCCGTTCCCGGCCGCACTGGAAGACGCCGAGGCGGTGTATCAGGGCCTTCTTGCCGAGGGCATCGCCCCCGCTCAGATCACCCTGGCCGGCGACTCCGCCGGCGGCGGTCTGTGTGTGGCGTTGGCGATGAAGCTGCGGGATGGCGGCCACCCGCTGCCCGCCTGCCTGCTGCTGTTCTCGCCCTGGACCGATCTGACCCAACAACGCCAGTACGCCCCGGAATGCGAGCCGGTCCTGCAACCGGACTGGACCGCCAAGGCCGCCCGCCTGTACGCCGGTGACGAATCCCTACAGCATCCGCTGATCTCACCGGTGTTCGGCTCGCTTGAGGGCCTGCCACCGATGCTGATCCAGGTCGGCAGCGAGGAAGTGTTGCTGAACGACGCTCAGCGGCTGGCCGATAACGCCAGCCGGGACGATGTGGAGGTGCGGCTGGAAATCTACAACAGCCTCTGGCACGTGTTTCAGGTGCACAGCGGCCAACTGGCCCGTGCCACCCAGGCGATCACCATCGCGGGCGAGTTCGTCAGATCACATCTGACAGCTTGAGTTCGCCCCGAATCAGCGCCTCTTTGCGCTGCTTCGGCCAGCGCTTGATGCGCCATTCCAGGCGCGAGGCCCGGCTCCGGTCGCCGGCCGGGGCCTGGTACACCAGCTCCAGCGGTCCTTTCCCGCGCAGGCTGCGCGCCCCCAAAGGTGGGCCGGCCCGATGCTCTGCCAGACGCCGCCCCACATCCGTCGAGATACCGGTATAAAGCGCTCCCGTTGCCGTGCGCACGATGTACAGGTGCCAGTCAGCCATTTTGCGCCAACCCCGCCTCCCGCCGCCGGGACTTCCATTGCTGCAGCCACAGACCCGCCATGATCAGCACCAACCCCAGATACGTGGACGGCAATATGACCTCGCCGAGAATGAGGTAAATGAACACCAGGGACAGGAACGGTGACAGGAAGATCAGGTTGCTGATGCGGGAGGTGTTCTCGGCTTTCTTCATGGCGCTGGACCAAAGCACAAAGGCCACCCCCATTTCGAACACCCCCACGTACACGGCAGCGCTGAACGAGGTCGCCGAGCCACTGGCAAAACCGGTGGTCAGCCCGCAAATGATCGCAATGACCGGCAACCCGAACAGGAAATTGAGGAACAGCCCGACCACCGCATCCCGGGTGTCCCGGGTCGCAAGAATCCAGTACGACGCCCAGATGACCGTACTGCCCAGCGCCAGGGCAACCCCCAGCGGGTCCGAAAACGTCAGCGACGCGACATCGCCACGGGTGGCAATCACCACCACACCGGCGTAACAGATCAGGCCGGCAACAATATCCGCAGCGCGCAGGCGCTGGCCCAGAAACGGCACCGACAGGTACGCCAGCACCAGCGCCCAGGTGTAATTGAGCGGCTGCGCTTCCTGGGCCGGCAAACGGTCGAACGCTCCGAACAGCACCAGATAATAGAGGCAGGGATTGATCAGTCCCAGCAGCAGCGACTGCAGGTATTGTCGGCGCCGAAGGGAAAATACCAGATGAAAACGGCCCTGCAGCATGAGCATCAGAGCCAGCACCAACACCGAAGCGGCGCAGGCAATCAACAGCATCTGAACCGGCTCAAGATCCCGGAGCGCCAGCTTGAACGCCGTTGCCACCGTGGACCACAACAATACCGTGGCAAGACCAAACGCCATCGCCTGTTTCTGGTTTTTCATAGACGGAACTTCCTTACCTACCGCTTGGAACTGTCAGCCCGCCGAAGTCTACCGCACGGGCATGGGATCGCCAGTCTTTGGGAATGAAACTTCCGAGGAAAGAGTGAGGCGCTCAGGGCGACGCACTGACCGGGGCGGACACGAACGCTACCCCCTGGTGCGCCAGCACTTCCGCCCCGCGCGCTGTCAGGTCGCTGATGAAGCGGAACTGATCCCGGGGCTCAAGGGGATAGGCCTTGACCCGGTAGACCATACCCCACGGCCGGTTTGACACCACAACCAGCACCGGCCGCGTGGTCCGGGTCAGCGGCGAGGTGTAGGCCACGTCTCTGAGCAAGCCGCTGACGACAGCCACATCGTGCTGGGGCGCGAGATGAAACTCGGCCACGCACATCAGGTTGTCGGTGCCGTTGGTGCCGTTGGCCAGAAGCGCGTTCCAGAGTTTGTTGTGCGGAACCACCACCACGGTATCGTCCGGCGTCACGATCCGCGCCGCCCGGGTACCGATGGCTCGAACCTCACCGTAATGGCCATCCACCTCGATCCAGTCACCCGGCCGGTACGGCATCTCGTAGAGGGTGACGATACCGGCAATCAGGCTGTTCGCGTAGTCCTTGAAGGCGAACCCCAGCGCCAGTCCGAGTGCGCCGAACACCGCGATCATGTTCTCGAACGATGGCTCGATCAGAATCGGCACCACAATGATGATCGTCGCTATGATGATCAGCAGCCGGAGCAGCGGGACCGACGCGAACAGATACAGCCGGGCCTTGCCACCGACCCGGCCAGCCAGCCGCGGCAGCATGTTCTGAATGACGAGAATCAGCAGGACCGCCGCGATAATGACCAGCGCGGCCTCCAGCAGGGCTTCGGTGGTGATGGCGGAGAAGGCCTCCCGCACGCGGCTTCCTATTTCGTCCATGTCATGCCCTCAAAATGCATCCACCGGATACCCCCAGCTCTGGAGGTGCCGGCGCACCGTGGGATAGCCCAGAGCGGTAATCCGCCACTGGCCCGTGTCCGAATCACAGCGGATAACATCGGCTCTTGCCAGCCGAGCCAGCACCAGACGCAACTCCGGCAGCCCCATGCCGGTCACCCGCGCCAACCGTTCGTCGGCCAGACCATCGTGGAGCAACAGCCCGTGCAGGACAAATCCGATACTGCGGTCCCGGCTCTGGGGCAGCGTCGGCAGGCTGATCTGGTCAAACGGCACCACCCAGCAGGGCGTACTCTGGCCGGACGACGACTCAGACAGTTCCGACTCTTCCATATGTTCGTCGGGTCGGGCACGCAGTGAGCGCTGCCAGATCGCCAATGCCACACCGGGAATGCCCCGGGCGGTGTTCGCCACTTCCCGCAGGAACCCTGACCGTTTGCGCTTGTCCTCTGCCGACGGCGACGCCATCGGCAACACCCAGCGGCCATCGTCCGCCATCCGCGCGGTGATGGGTTCGTCGCGCTTGCTGCGGGCGATGCTCTCAAACCAGCGACCAAGCCCTTCCGCGTTCATCGGTGCCGGACTCAACGCCCCAAACTGCGCGTTGGGCAGGTACTGTTCCCAGAACTGCCAGCACCAGCTCGAACACCCGATCAGCCCCTGCCCGGTGGCGCCGGAGGCCACCCGGCCCAGCAGCTCCCGGATCAGCGCCAGGCCATCGGTGTGTCGGAGCCAGAATTCCGCCAGCTCGGGAATCACCCAGCCGTCTCCAAGATCCTGAGTGTCCCAGTAGCGGACGGCCCCGGCCGCATCGGTCAGCAGCTCATCCGGAGGCGAAATCCGCCGCCACCCTGGCCCCTCTTCCTGAGCGTCCCGTTGGTCCAGCTGCGCCAGAGCCGGGCGCACGCCGGAGAACGGCGGCGCCACCAGCAACACAACGTCCCGGCTCAGCAGGTCGGACTGGCGACGCTGCTCGATCGCCGCCAGTAACGCCTCCGCCAGGGCGGCGTGGTCTGGCTCGGGGGCAATCCGTCGCCGCTGGCGTTCCGACAGCGGCGGCAAACCGTCAAGGCTCTGAAACGGCTCGTCCTCAACCGACATGCCAACCCGGAGCTGGACCATCATGTGCCCAAGGGCATCCTTCAGGGTTCGGCGCACCGAGGCTTCCGGCAGCGCCCACTGATCCAGCGGAATCAGGCCACCCGGCAAGATGGCAGGCGCTTCGTGCGTGCAGTTTTCGTTCAAGTCGCGGCTCCTGGCTGCGTGACTGCCCGCCGGCTCACTCCGGAACCAGCCAACTCAATTCGTGCCGGACATCCAGCCCATCGGCGCTGGACAACGGCTTGAGCATCGCGGCCAGCCGTTCGTCGAAGCCCCAGGGCGGGTTGACCACCAACATCCCCGAACCACACATGCCCCGCTCCGGGGGCCGGTTCAGATGCACTTCGCTGCACAGGATTTTGCGCACCGGGCCATTTGTGAGCGCGTCCTTGAGCGACCGTTCCAGACCCGAGGTCAACACCGGATACCAGATAAGATAGACGCCGTGTCGGCATTTCTGCCATGCCTTGCGCAGTGTTTCGGCCACGGCGGTGTAATCCGACTTGATCTCATAGGACGGGTCGATCAACACCAGCAGACGAGGCTGGGCCGGCGGCAGGCGTTTCAGCAGACCGGACAAGCCATCTTCGTGACAGACCCGGATCGGGCCGGCAGCCGCCCAGGTCGCCAGCCGTTCGCCCTCGCTCGGGTGCAGTTCAAACGCGGTCAGGCTGTCGCCCGGTCGCAGCAGGTACCGGAACCAGGCCGGCGATCCGGGATAACGCCGCAACCGCTCGGCGTCGGGATTTTCGCTTTCCAGCAAGCTGAGCATTGGCCGCCAGTCGTCCTGAGCCAGGGCGTCCCGGAGCGCCCACAGGCGCTGAATGCCCTGGTCGGCTTCGGCGGTTTTTCGCGCCCGCTCACTGTCGAGGTCATACAGAGCACTGCCGGAATGGGTATCAAAGCAGGCGATGGCCGACGATTTGCGCTGCATCATGGTCAGCGCAAGGGTCAGTGCGGCGTGTTTCTGCACGTCGGCGAAGTTGCCGGCGTGAAAGGCGTGCAAATAGCTCAGCATCATCAGGCTCCCGGAATACGTCGGCCATTAAGCCCGAATCAGCGGCACAGGCGCAATAGCGCCGGGGTTGCAGCAGGCGGCCAAAGCAACCATAATCCGAACGATAATCCTTCTCACTAACATTTATAATTTCCGGAGCCCCCTTATGACGTTTTCGTTTCGCCCCGCCCCGCTGGCCGTGGCGGTCGGCATGATTGCCATCGCCGGATGCGCCAGTACCTCGAATCAGGCCCAACCAGTCACCGAGGCGTCGGTGGTTGCGCACTACACCGATCTGGCCTATGCCACCTACGCGGATGCCCTGCAGACCGCCAAAGCCCTCGACCAAGCCACAGACCGGTTAATTGCCAACCCCACCGAGGCGAATCTGGAGGCGGCGAAGCAGGCCTGGCTCGCGGCCCGTGTGCCCTACCAGCAAAGCGAAGTCTTCCGTTTCGGTAACGCCATCGTTGACGACTGGGAAGGCCAGCTCAACGCCTGGCCGCTGGATGAAGGACTGATCGACTACGTGGCCCCCGGTGACTACCAGCATGAGCTCGGCAACGCCGGCGCCACCGCCAACATCATTGCCAGCACCGAACTCAACGTCGGTGGTGAAACCCTGGACGTTTCCAACCTGACGCCGCAGTTACTGGCCGACCTGAACGAAATCGGCGGTTCCGAAGCCAACGTCGCCACCGGCTATCACGCCGTCGAGTTCCTGCTCTGGGGCCAGGATCTGAACGGCTTTGGGCCTGGCGCCGGCAACCGGCCGGCAACCGACTATGGCCGCGGTGCCGACTGCACCCACGGTCACTGCGAGCGCCGGGCCCAGTACCTGGATGCGGTCACCGACCTGCTGGTGGCCGATCTGGCGTGGATGGTGGCGCAGTGGGCGCCGGGCCAGGCCGACAACTACCGGGCCCAACTGATTGCCGGTGACGCCAGCGAAGGCCTCCAGAAAATGCTCTTTGGCATGGGTTCCCTGTCCCTGGGTGAACTGGCCGGCGAGCGCATGAAAGTGGCCCTGGAAGCCAACTCCTATGAAGACGAGCACGACTGCTTTAGCGACAACACCCACAACTCCCATTTCTACAACGGTCAGGGCATCCAGAACGTCTACACCGGCACCTATCGCCGGGTCGACGGCACCCTGGTGAGCGGCCCGTCGTTGTCCGATCTGGTGCGGCGGATCAACCCGGAACTCGATGTCCGCCTGAACGCTCAACTGGATGCGTCCATGCAGGCGCTGGGGTACCTGAAAGCGAAAGCCGAGGCCGCCAACGAGGCCATGGCGTTTGACCAGATGATTGCGCCGGGCAACGAGGCCGGCGCGCGGATTGTGAACGGCGCGATCCTGGCGCTGGTCGAGCAGACCGGCTCCATCGAGCAGGCCGCCCGGGAACTGGGCATTGGCAATCTGGCACCGGACGACGCCGGACACCGATTCTGATGAACAGACACGCTTTGCTGATGGGTGCCCTGACGCTGGCCAGCGCACCCGCGCTGGCCGCCAGTCACGCCGGCTACCCACTGCAGACGACGCCACTCACCGGCGGTGACGGGACGGTGGAGAAGGCCGATACCAACGCCTTTTCCCTGCCCCAGGCCAACCTGTCGATGACCAAGCGACTGGACTTCAGCGTGGGCAACAGCTTCTTCCGCAACCCCTGGGTTGAAGCGCCGGCCAGCACCGACGCCCGGGATGGACTCGGCCCCCTGTTCAACACCAACGCCTGCCAGGGCTGCCACATTAAAGATGGCCGCGGCCACCCGCCAAGCCTGGACACGCCGTCGGTCTCGTTGTTCCTGCGCCTGTCGGTCCCCGCCGATCCAGACGTCGACGCAGACCTGCTGCGTACGCACGGCGTCAAACCGGCCCCGGTTTACGGCAGCCAGTTGCAAACCGCGGCGCTGCCCGGCGCCAAACCGGAGGCAGATCTGGTTCTGGACTGGGAGCCGGTGCCGGTCCGCCTGGCCGATGGCACCGAGCTGGAACTGCGCAAGCCGCGCTACCGGATCGAAAACGCCAACTATGGCCCGCTGCCGGAGGACTTGCTGATCTCGCCCCGGGTGGCGCCGCCGATGATCGGCATGGGACTGCTTGAAGCTATTCCGGTGGCGGATCTGGCGGCCCTGGCCGATCCGCAGGACGCCAATGGCGACGGCATTTCCGGCAAGCTCAACCGGGTCTGGGATATCGCCTCCGGGCAAACGGTGGCGGGGCGCTTCGGCTGGAAAGCCGGCGCCCCCACCGTGCGGCAACAGAGTATGGGCGCCTTCGCCGGCGATATGGGGCTGACCTCTTCCCTGGTCGCCAAGACCGACTGTACCCCGCAGCAGGGCTGCGAGCGGTTCGCGACCGGTGGCGAGCCGGAAGTCAGTGACAAGATCGCCGATTTCGTCACCTTCTATTCCAAGAGCCTGGCGGTGCCGGCCCGGCGCGATCTGGACGCCGCCGAGGTGCAGGCCGGCGCGCGCCGGTTCAACGAAATCGGTTGCGCCGGCTGTCACACCCCCCGGCATCAAACCGGGCCGGTGGCGGATCGCCCCGACCTGAGCCATCAGACCATCTGGCCGTACACCGACCTGCTTCTGCACGACATGGGGCCGGGGCTGGCCGATGGCCGACCGGAGTTTCTGGCCGATGGCAACGAATGGCGAACGCCGCCGCTGTGGGGCATAGGCCTGACCCAGGTGGTGAATCCCCAGGCCGGTTTCCTGCACGATGGCCGTGCCAGAACCCTGGAGGAAGCCATTCTCTGGCACGGCGGCGAAGCGCAAGCGGCGGCGGACCGCTACCGCCAGCTGAGCGCCGAGGATCGCCAGGCGCTGATCCGTTTCCTGGAATCCCTGTGAGGCCGCCATGCGACGACTGTTGACCCTGACCCTGTTCGCGGCCCTGACCACAAACGCCGCCAGCGCAGCCAACGGCCCGGCCGGCGTACAGGCCCGGGCACTCTGGCACAGCGGCATCCAGGCCGGCTACGACGCCCTGGCGGAGCGGGCCAGGACCTTCGCGACCGCCGCCGGAGACTACTGCGCGGCACCCAACCCCGATCACCGGGCGCGGGCTGAACAGGCCTGGCGCGAGGCGTTCGTGGCCTGGCAGGCGGTACGGTTTGTCGATTTCGGTCCGATCGCAACCGACAACCGAGCCTGGCAGTTTCAGTTCTGGCCGGACCCGAAAAATCTGGTGGCCCGCAAGGCCCGGTACCTGTTGAGCGCCGGCGAACCGGTCAGCGCCGCGCACCTCGATCAGGCCGGTGTCGCGGCCCAGGGTTTCCCGATGGCCGAATACCTGCTGTTCGACGACCGCTTCGGTGACAGCGATCAGGCCCTGCCCGCGGCCACCGGTTGCCGGCTGCTTGGTGCGGTCGCCGGTCGGATTGCCGACAACAGCCAGCAACTGGCTCTGGACTGGCGGGCGCTCCGGGCGGACTACCTGGCCACCGAGGCCTACCACGAGACCACGCTCCGGGCCAGCATGACAGCACTGGCGGTTCTTGAGGAACGCCGGCTCGCCCGCCCCATGGGCCTGGCAGGCAACGGCAAACGCTCGGTCTACGGCGCCGATGCCTGGCGCAGCGGGACCAGCCTGGCCGCCATCGGCGCCACCGTACAGGGTGTGCGGGCGTACTATTGGCCCGGGCTGGCCCATCTACTGACCGAGGCCGGTGCCGACGCGCTGGTGGCGCGCATCGAAGCCCAGTTCCAGGCGGTTCTGGCGCACTACCCGGCACTGGATCAGCCGCTGGCGCCGCTGCTGGCCGACGACCCGGCGTTTGCCCGGGTTCAGGGCCTGTACGTAAACGTCGCCCAGCTTGTGACCCTGATTAACGACCAGGCCGGCAGCCGTCTGGGTGTGACCCGGGGTTTTAA
>JBPEXU010000251.1:0-17047 GCA_052031225.1 Marinobacter sp.
GGTTCCGGGCAAGCCCTTCCCAGCATCGCCCCACCACCCAAGCCATCAGGCTAGGAAAAACCAAAAGCCCAACTACCCCCAAACCCCCTCAGCCACCAGCGACCAACTCTCGTCAAACTCCGCCGACGGCAGGCGGGAAAACGACGACCGGATAAAGCGCTGAATCCGGCCTTCAACAAACACCAGCACGAAATCCGCTCCACGGGCGGCACTGGTCCGGGGCCGGAGCCCCTGGCGGATCTCGCCTTCCTTGAGGGTCTGGCGTACCTGGGTTTCCAGGCGCTCGAAAAACTGCGAAGCGCGCTTGCGCAGGGCTTCGTTCTCGCCCATCAGGGCGTCGCCGGTCAGTACGCAACAGAGGCCAGGGTTGCGTTCAGCGAACACCAGCACCAGATGCACCAACTGCCGGAGCCGGACCTGAACATCCTCCTGCTCCTGCAAAATGACCTGACACCGGGAAAACACCGCCTGTTCGGCAAATTCGATGAGGGCCTCGAACATCTTCCGCTTGCTGGGGAAATGGCGGTACAGGGCGGCTTCGGTGACGCCCACGGTCCGGGCCAGGCCGGCGGTGGTGATGCGGGCGCCTGGATCGGCTTCCAGCAGCTCGACCAGGGCACTCAGGATGGCCTCGCGGCGACTCGGTTTCGGATCGGTCATGACAGGACTACAACGCTCTGAAACAGTGTGCGGACCGTTCCCATTTGCGAACGGCCCGTTATTATCGGTTTGCGACGATTGTGCCCGAGATCAGAAAAAGGTGCCATCGATGGGAGAGGAGGCACTGGCGTAGCGCTTCTTGGGCATCCGGCCCGCCAGGTAGGCTTCCCGGCCGGCTTCGATGGCCAGACGCATGGCGTTGGCCATTCGGATCGGGTCCTGGGCCTGAGCAATGGCGGTATTCATCAGCACGCCGTCACAACCCAGTTCCATGGCAATGGTGGCGTCCGAGGCGGTGCCAACACCGGCATCGACCAGTACCGGCACTTCGGCGTTCTCAACGATCAGCCGGATGTTGTAGCGGTTCTGAATGCCCAGACCAGAGCCAATCGGAGCCCCCAGCGGCATGATCGCGACGCAGCCCATGTCCTCCAGACGCTTGGCCAGCAGCGGGTCATCCGAGCAATAGACCATTACCTTGAAACCGTCCTTGATCAGTTCCTCGGCGGCCACCAGGGTCTCCGGCATGTTCGGGTACAGGGTCTTATCCTCACCCAGCACCTCCAGCTTGACCAGATCGTGGCCATCCAGCAGTTCCCGGGCCAGCCGGCAGGTGCGGACGGCATCCCGGGCGGTGAAACAGCCCGCGGTGTTGGGCAGGATGGTGTAGCTGTCCGGCGAAATCACATCCAGCAGGTTGGGTTCGTCCGGGTTCTGGCCCAGATTCGTGCGCCGCACGGCCACGGTGACGATTTCCGCGCCACTGGCTTCAATGGCGTGGCCGGTTTCCATCAGGTCGCGGTATTTGCCGGTGCCGACCAGCAAACGGGACTGGTAAACGCGGCCGGCGATTTCGAGGGGTTTGTCCTCGGGGAGCTGTCGCTCTGGTGTATCGGTCATAGGAGTTCCGGGATCTCTGAAAAGGATTGGAAGATCGATCAAATGTCTCGGTCGGTGCTGGCTGCCATCGCTAGCCACCGCCAATGGCGTGGACGATTTCAACCCGGTCGCCGTCGTGCAGCACGAAATCGGCGTGCTGACTCCGGGGTACGATGTCTTCGTTCACCTCGATCGCCAGGCGCTTTCCGCCCAGGGCAAGGGTATCAATCAGGCTGGCGATGGTGGCGCCGTCCGGCAGTTCCAAAGCGTCGCCGTTCACTTGCAAGCGCATATCGGAGTTACCTCGTGTTGTCTGTGCCTTTGCGCCGGAGCGGCGCTCGCACGCGCTCTGGCGTATCAGCAGTCACAGTGAATTTTTTCTCCGGTATCCAGATTCATGATGGTCAGCGCACCGCCCCAGACACAGCCGGTGTCCAGGCCAATAAACCGGTCGCTGCCGGTCTTCCCCTCCAACGCCGCCCAGTGGCCAAACACTACCCGGACGTCGTCCGGACGGGGGAAGGTAAACCAGGGCGCAAAGCCATCCGGGGCACTGTCGGCGGATTCCTTGGTGGCCAGTTCCAGGGTACCGTCAGCGGCGATGAAGCGCATCCGGGTAAAATAGTTGGTAATGACCCGCCACCGATCCATACCGCTCAGTTCCGGGTCCCATTTCTCTGGCCGATTGCCGTACATATGGCTGAAGTAATATTCGGCCTGTTCGCCCCGAATCACCGTTTCCACTTCCCGGGCGCAACTGACCGCCTGTTCCAGATGCCAAACGTGGGGCAGGCCGGCGTGGGCCATCAGCAGGTTGCGGCCGGCATCGTGCACACACAGGTGCTGCTGACGCAGCCAGTTCACCAGATAGCCGCAGTCCGGAGCGTCCAAAATATCGTGCAGGGTGTCCTTGCGCCGGGCGCTGTGGCCACCGAGGCACACCGCCAGCAGGTGCAGATCGTGATTGCCCAGCACCACCACCGCGGCATCGCCCAGACTCTCGATGTAGCGCAGGGTCGCCAGCGACGACGGCCCGCGATTGATCAGGTCGCCCGCCACCCACAACCGGTCCCGGGACGGTGAAAAGTCGACCTTGGCCAGGACATCGCGCAGGCGGTCGTAACAGCCCTGGATGTCACCAATGGCGTAGTCAGTCATGGCTGCCCTCGTCCGCGATCTCGGTTTTTTGCTGGGCCAGGCAATCGGCAATCGCCACGTAGTCCGCCAGGCTCAGGTTTTCCGGCCGCAAACCGTCGTCGATGCCCAGCTCGCGCAGCTGGTCGGCGCTGATCAGTCCACCGAGCGCCTTGCGCAGGGTCTTGCGCCGGGCATTGAAGGCGGTGCGGACCACCGCCTGCAGGGTGCCGAGATCCCGGGCCGGATGCGGCAGGGTGTCATGGGGCACCAGCCGGACGATGGCGGAATCGACTTTCGGCGCCGGCTTGAAGGCACCCGGGCCGACCTCGAACAACGGCTGCACCCGGCAGAAATACTGCGCCATGATGCCGAGGCGGCCGTAATGGTTGTCGCCGGGCACCGCCGCCAGGCGCTGCACCACCTCTTTCTGCAGCATGAAGTGCATGTCCTTCACCACCCCGGACTGGGACAGCAGGTGGAAAATCAGCGGGGTCGAGATGTTGTACGGCAGATTGCCGACGATGCGCAGCGGCTGGTCGTCAACCAGCTGACGGAAATCGAACGTCAGTGCATCGGCCTCGTGAATGCGGAATTCGGGGTAGTTGAAAAACTTGGTGCGCAGCACCGGGATCAGGTCGCGATCCAGCTCGACCACCTGAAGCTTCGGGTTCACTGCCAGCAACTCCTCGGTCAGGGCACCCAGCCCCGGGCCGATTTCGACGATCGCGTCCTCCGGCCGGGGACTGATCGACCGGACAATGCGTTCGATCACGCCGGGATCGTGGAGAAAATTCTGACCGAACCGTTTTCTGGCCTGATGGCCGTGTTTCTGGCTCATGACGCCGCTCCCTGTCTGGCGGCCCGACGGCACCGGGCCATGTGCGTACCCACCTGAATCGCCGTGCGCAAACTGCCGGCATCGGCCTTGCCGGTACCGGCCAGATCCAGCGCGGTGCCGTGGTCGACCGAAGTCCGGACAATCGGCAACCCCAGCGTCACGTTGACCGCCCGGCCAAAGCCCTGGTACTTGAGCACCGGCAGGCCCTGGTCGTGGTACATCGCCAGCACCGCATCGGCCTGATCCAGCCAGTGCGGCGTGAACAGGGTATCGGCGGGCAACGGCCCGATCAGCTGGAGACCGCGCTGGCGCAGGGTGTCGAGGCTCGGTTCGATCACCTCCAGCTCTTCCCGGCCAAGGTGCCCGCCCTCACCGGCGTGGGGATTGAGACCAGCAACCAGAATCCGCGGTTGCTCGATGCCGAAAAAGGTCTGCAGATCGGCGTTGAGAATGTTCAGCACCTGACTCAGACGCTCGCCGGTGATGGCATCGGCCACCGCCCGCAACGGCAGGTGGGTGGTGGCCAGGGCAACCCGAAGCTCTTCGGTGGCCAGCATCATCACCACCCGGGATACGCCACACAACGCCTGCAGATACTCGGTGTGACCGCTGAACGCGATGCCGGCGTCGTTGATCACGCCCTTATGCACCGGCGCCGTGACCATGCCATCGAGGACGCCGTCAAGACAGGCGGTCGCCGCCCGCTCCAGCGTCGCCAGCACATACCGGCTGTTGCCGGGATCGGTCTGACCGGCGGTCAAATTCACGCAGCCGGGCACCGGCCAGACCGACAGATGCCCCGCCTCGGTGCGGGCCGGCTGCCCGGGCGCCCAGGTGTGCAGGCAGACAGCCAGACCGAGCTGGGCCGCCCGTTCCGCCAGCAGGGCCTCACTGGCAACCACCACCAGCCCCACCTCGCGGTCTTCGCCCGCCAGCTGCAGACACAGCTCCGGGCCAATGCCGGCCGGCTCGCCGGCGGTCAGCGCCAGGGTGATCCGGTCGGTCATGCCTCGGGACCTTCCTCAGCGGGTGCGTTCAGATCGGCGTATTCGCCCTTGAACTCGACAAAGGCTTCGTCGCGGATTTCCCGCAGCCAGTTCTGCAGTTCGTTCTCGAATTTACGCCGGTAGATGGCCTGACGGGCATCGCTTTTGCGGACGTCGTCGCTGATGTCCTTCTGGCGCCGTTCTTCGACCTTCAGAATGTGCCAGCCAAACTGGGTCCGGAACGGCCCCTTGAGTTCGCCAATCCGGGCCTCGAGCATCGCCTGCTCGAACTCCGGCACCATCTGTCCGCGCACCACCCAGCCAAGGTTGCCGCCATCGGAGCCGGAGACCGGGTCGTCGGAATGCGCCCGGGCCAGCTCGGCGAAACCGGCACCGTCACGCAACTGTTGATAGAGCCGGCGGATCTTGGCTTCGGCCTCGGCGTCGGTGCGAGCCTCCGAGGGGCGCACCAGAATGTGCCGGACTTTGTGCTGTTGGACCAGCTGCTGCTGGTCGCCGCCGCGCTTGTCCATCACCATCACCAAATGGAAACCGCTGGTGTTCTCCAGCACCTCCGAGGGTTCACCCACCGCCAACGACGGAACCACCGGCGCCACCAGTGACGGCAACTGGCTCTCCGCCCGCCAGCCCATGTCACCACCGTCCAAGGCGTTGCTGGCGTCGGACTCGGCCACCGCGACTTCCCGGAAATCCCGGCCGTTCACGATCTGTTCCCGCAGCGTCTCGGCCTTGCGCCGGGCCTGGGTCACTTCCGCCTCATCGTTCGGGTCGTCGACCTGGATGAAAATGTAGGCCAGACGATACTCGGCGCTGTCCGCGCCCCGGGCCGCCTGGGCCTGCAGGTAGTTTTCCACTTCCCGGTCGGTGACCCGAACCCGGTTACCGACCCGGCTCTGCTGGACCCGGCTGATCAGCATCTCACGGCGGATCTGCTCCCGGGCCTGGCGATAAGTCACGCCCTCGGCCGCCAGCTCCTGTTCGAACTGGGCCAGGGTCAAGCCGTTCTGACGCGCGATGTTGGTCATGGTTTCGTTCAGCTCGTTGTCGCTGACCCGCATCCCCATCCGGTCGGCCATCTGCAGCTGGATCGATTCGGTAATCAACTGTTCCAGTACCCGCTGCTCCAGTATGTTGCCGGGCGGCAGTCCGGTGCCCTGGGCCTGGAGCCGACGGACAATGGTATTTATACGGGCGTCCAGCTCCGTCTGCAGGATCACGTCGTCGTCCACGATCGCCACCACCTGGTCGAGCAGCTTGCGCTCGGCGTGGGCCGACATCGCCCCGAACAGGACCGTCAGCATCAGCAGTGTCACAATCACCTGGCGAACCGTCGCCTTCATAATCACCTCTTTTTCACAATGGAAGCCCGGTTAGTCCGGCCCGGGATCAGGGAGTTCCGTACAGCCGGCGCTCGCGCTCGTCGTAGCCGTACAGCACTTCCGACAGGCGTCTGGAAGCGCCGCCGCTGCCACCCAGGCCCCTGAGCTGAATCTGGAACAGGATGCGATGATCCAGCTCCTCATCATCGGTCAGGTAGTTCTGGTGCACGACCTGCACGCTCCAGCAGCAGTTGTTGTATTCCAGCCCGGCCAGCGAACCAACGGTGCGGTCCAGATCGGCGTCGTACACCCAGCGCCCGATCAGGCTGAGCCGGTCGCCGACCGGCACCACGCCAGACACGTCCGACTGTTCCAGCTCGCCCCGGCTGTAGGTGTGACCAAGACTGGCAAGATAGCGGTAATCCGAAGAATGGAAAATCAGCCGGCTGGCGCCTTCTTCGGTGTCGCCGGAGTCCGGGTCCCAAAGCCCGGACGACCATACCTCGAGCGTATCCAGCGGGCGCAGCACCAGCTCCCCCGCCAGCGGCGACCGGCTCCGGCTGCTGCCGCCTTCCCCGAACAGGGTAACCTCGCGATCGTCGAAGTAACGCACCTGCCCGAGGCTGATCCGCGCCCGTTCGGCGCCGGTCAGCAGGTCATTGAATCGGCTGGTCAGCGCCACCGTCAACTGGTTGGCATCCCCCACCCGATCGCCGCCGCTGAACCGGTCCGGGGTGAACAGCTGATCGAAACGAAAGCTCTTGATCGCGGTGTCGAAATCGGGAATGTCGTTCTGATCGGCGTCGGCGTCGGCCCAGGCGTAGTAGAGCCGGGGCTCCAGCGTCTGGTTGAACGGCACCTCGAACAGCGTTGACCGGCGATCAAAGTACAGGCCATTGTCCCATTCCAGCACCGGCACGGTGCGCTCGATGGCGCCGTCACCCAGGCTGTAGTCCTCCAGCTCGTAGCGGGTGTAATCGACGCTCACCGACGGCCGGCTGAAGCCCCAGACGGCGCGCATCGGCAGCGCCAGTTCCGGCACGGCCCGCAGGCGGTGACCATTGGCGCGGTCGAGGCCGGTCAGGCGGTCGTTGTCCCGGTAGAAATAGGTGTACTGGCTCTCCAGTTGCCCCGCAAACCGCCCGAGGTCGAGATCGGCGCTGTACAGCAGATCGGGCAGCTGGGCGTAGGGCCGGTCCTCGGCGGCGATGAAATCGGTGATGGTCTGATAGTCACTCAGGTAGGCCTCGAAATACTGCTGACGGTCCTGATAGCGCACGCCCCCGCGACGCTGCAGGTGGCTCGCCTGACTGATGGCCAAGGAACGGTTGAGGTCACTGAGGTAGTCGTTGTCGCTGACCACGGAAAAATCACCGTAACCCGTCCAGCCGGCGCCGAACTCGGCCCGGGTGGTGGCATCGAGCGCCCAACGCGCGCCATCTTCATCCGGGTTGTCGCGGGCGTAATCGGCATCGTCGTGGATGTAGCCCAGCTGCAGATCGGTTTGCCCGAACCGGCTCAGGTACCGGCCTTCAGCCTCGGTGAACAGTCCCCGGCCATGGATGTACTGGGGCGTTACCGTGGCGTCGTAATGGGGCGCCAGATTCAGGTAGTACGGGGCGGCAAAGAAGAAGCCGCTGCCGGCACTGGAGGAGCCAAACTGCGGATACAGGAAGCCGGTTTTGCGCCGGTCGTCGATCGGGAAGCTGGCCCAGGGCCAGTAGAACACCGGGACATCGAGCACTTCCAGACGCAGGTGTTTGGCGGTACCAAAGCCCTCGGCCCGGTCCAGTTCAATGTCGGCAGCGACGATCGCCCAGTCGTTTCGTGCCGGCCCACAGGTGGTCAGCATACCGTCTTCAATCACCACCTGCTGCGCGCCAATACGGGACAGACGGCCAGCCCGGCCGCGCATTTCCGGCCCATGCAGCAGAAAGGTGGCGGTGTTGATGTCGAACCGGCCGGACTCGACGTGGTACTGCGCGGACTGCCCGGTCATCAGAAAACCGTCGCCACGACTGACCAGCGGCCCCTGCAGCGACACCAGCCCCTGGTCCTGGCGGTAGCGGGCTTCGGCGCCGGAGACCTGAAACCCGCCCTGGCGCACCCGGACATCGCCGCTCAGGTACAGCTCTTTGTCGATCTCGTAACGGGCATTGAGGCCGCTGGCTTCCAGCGGCTCGGCACCGGCCTCCACGCCAAACGCGCCGGCGCCGATGCCGTCATCGCCAGAAGGCAGATAGCCGCCGTCACAAAAGCCGGGCAAGTGCGCCTGCACTTCGGCCGGCAGCTCGGCCCGGGGGCGCCAGTCCATCTCGGCGGCGGTCGGCGCCACGGCTTGCTGAGCGCCGGCCAGTGGCGCGGCCGCCATCAGGCTCGCCAGCGCGACGCCAAACCCTGCGCCGTTCCGGAAACGGAGTCCGGCGGCCGGTGTCGGCTGAACGCGTCTCGGGCATGGCACGGCGGCAGAGTTCCTTGTTCCGGGTACGTGGGTTTGGGGCCAGAATTTGAGCGCCCTAGTTTACACGCCGCCCCGGACCTTGTTAACGGAAACTCCGCTGGAAAACCGTTTTACCGACTTTATACTCGTCTGCTACCTTTCGCTAACAATCCCCCAGGTTTCAGACCGAATGACCAAGACAACCATGGATTCGCGCCTGCAACGGCTGACCGACTGGGTCAGGCAGTTCCCGGGCTTTGCCGACAGCCCGGTAGAGCCGGTGTCCGGAGACGCCAGCTTCCGCCGCTACTTCCGGGTCTGGCAACAGCAGCCCGATGGCGGTGACCGCCCCCACATCGTGATGGACGCCCCGCCCGAACATGAGGACTGCGTGCCCTTTGTCGCCATCGCCCGACACTGGCAGCAACACGGAGTTGCGGTCCCCCGCATCGAGCAAAGCGACCTGAACCAGGGCTTCCTGCTATTGGAAGACTTCGGCGACCGGCTGATGCTGACCGAGCTGGACCGGCACAACGCCGACGCCCTGTACGCCGACGCCCTGGCCGAACTGGTCCGAATCCAGCGCCTGCCGTCACCGCCGGACTACCCGCTGCCACCGTACGACGCCGCCCTGCTGGATCGGGAAATGGCGCTGTTCCCGGACTGGCTGTTGGAACGCCACCTGGGCATGACCCTCGACAACAGCGAGCGCTGCCTGCTCGACACCACGTTCGCGTTTCTGCGGGAGAGTGCGCTGGCCCAGCCTGAAGTCACCGTGCACCGGGATTACCATTCCCGCAATCTGCTGGTGCGCACCGGTTCAAATCAGCCCGGGGTTCTGGACTTTCAGGACGCGGTGATCGGGCCGGTCACCTACGATGCCGTCTCGCTGCTCAAGGACTGCTACATCCAGTGGCCGGAGGCGAAGATTTGCCAATGGCTGGAGTCGTTCCGCCTGGCCACCCGGGACGCCGGCCTGCACCACGCCGACCCCGACACCTTCCGCCAGTGGTTCGAACTGATGGGCATGCAACGGCACCTGAAAGCCGCCGGTATTTTTGCCCGCCTGGCCATCCGTGACGGCAAGACCGGCTATCTGGCCGACATTCCGCGCACAGTCAGCTACCTGATTCAGGCCGGTGAGCGTCAGCCGGCGTTGCGCAGCTTCCACCAGTGGCTGACCGAGGCCGTGATGCCTCGGATCGAGCAACGGATTGGCCCGGCGCCGGAGGTGGCCGCGCTGTGAGGGCGATGATCCTGGCCGCCGGCAAGGGCGAACGCATGCGACCACTGACCCTGCGCACGCCCAAGCCACTGCTCAAGGTCGGCGGCAAAACGCTCATCGCCTACCACCTTGAACGCCTGCAACGTGCCGGTTTCCGGGATGTGGTCATCAACCACGCCTGGCTCGGCGAGCAGATCGAACACACCCTGGGAGACGGCGCCCGCTTCGGCCTGTCGCTGCACTATTCACGCGAAGGCCGCCCACTGGAAACCGCCGGCGGCATCGTCCGGGCGTTGCCGCTGCTGACCGCGGACGGCGACGACTGGTTTGTGGTGGTCAATGGCGATATCTGGACCGATTTTCCGTTCCGGCGCCTGCGGCCGTCCGACCGCTACGATGCCCTGCTGGTGGTCGCCGACAACCCGGCGCACCACCCCGACGGCGACTTTCAGCTGAGCGCCGACGGTCGGCTGTGTCCGGATGGCCCGGACAAACGCACCTTCACCGGCATCAGCCTGCTGCATCGGCGACTGTTCGACGGGCTGGACGACAACGCCGGCAAGCTCGGGCCGGTGCTGCGCCGGGCCATGGAAAAGGGGCGTGTTGCCGGCCTGCACCATGCCGGCGCCTGGGTCGATGTCGGCACCCCGGAGCGCCTGGACCAGCTGGACCGGCAGCTCACGTCGCGGGAGTGTTGAGGCGATGGCCACAGCGACGGAAAGCCCCCAGCTGCCGGCCCGGGTCGAGGCCACCTTCAGCACCCTGCTGCGGGAACTGGGTGCCTGCAACCACCAGGCGGCCGTGCTGGTCGAACGCGAGCGACTGCCGCGCTGGTGCCGGCGTCCGCTGTTTTTCTTCCTCGGCTACATCGCCCGGGCCGAGGGTCGCGTCACCGAAGCCGACATCGCCTTCGCCGAAACCCTGATCAAGGCCGCCCGGCTGTCCCACCGGCAACGCCAGCGCGCGATTCAGGCGTTTTCGCACGGCAAACAGGTCACTACCCTGCCCCCGTTCAAGGGCCTGGCCTTCCGGCTGCTGCATCGGGTCTGGCCGGCGCCAGCCCTGAAAGTCGCCATCTGCCTGTGCCACGCCGCGCAGATCCAGGGGCCACCCGGCAAACCCCGGCGCTATCGTTGCGAAGACGCCATTGCCCAGATGGGCCTGCCGGTGGCCGTCAGTGATGACATCCTGGAAAGCTACGCCAATAAAATCTGGCCCCAGACCGGTGAACCCCTGGGCGCACCGGAAACTTACGAAGAGGCCTGCCGGCTACTGGGGGTCACCCGCCGCGACGCCCTGGCGGTGATCAAACGGGCCTATCGCAAGAAAGTCTCCGAGTGCCACCCGGACAAACTGGCCCAGCAGGCGCTTGCGCCGCACGAACTGGCCGCCGCCAAGGATCGGCTGCTGCGTTTGCAGCAAGCCTGGGAGCTGATCCAGCGGCGCCATCGGCCACTATAGCGGCGCACCCTCCGGACGAGGCGACAGCCAGGCCGAGATCCGGTTGGCCAGGGCATGGCCGTGGCTCGGTTCCGGCAGTTCCGGCACCGCGACCGGTTGGCGTTGATAGCCGTCGATGCCGGCACGCTGCAAGTCAACCGACCGGGCGGGCAGGGCCGCTGCCGACGGATACAGATCCAGAACCGAGAGCTTGCTCTGACCCTGCAACGTCGGCACCAGCGTATTCCGGGCGTCCGGGTAAAAGCGCGGCGTCACCCACACCACCCGATCCACCCCCTGGGCCACCGCCGCCTTGGTTGCCGGCATCGCACCCAGGCCCAGCGCCACCACCACCCGATTCTGGTAGTTGTCCTGCCGCAAGGTCGTCAGTGCCAGGGCCAGCGCGCCCTGCACCCGGCGCAGATAGCGGGCTCGGGCATCATCGCTGAGGTCCTCGTCGGTGACACTGATCATGACCGAGCCGCTCTCGGCGGCCTCGCCCGCCTGCGCGCGGCCCGTCGCTTCCACCTGCTCCAGCGCCGCCTTCACCGCCGGCGACGGCGCCTCCAGCCCCAGGGACAGCACCGCCCACCCGGACCGGGCCAGGGCCTCGGCCAAAGCCTGCGCCAGCGGCGACGCCGGGCCCTGGCCCTCATCCGACAGCAAGACAATGCCCCCGTGCGCCGGCGATTTCCGTTCGGGAAAAAACAGGCTTGGAATCCGGTCGCCGGTTTCCCGTTCCAGCCAGCGGATCTGATCGGCAAAGCGCGCCGCAAGTGCCGGATCGTCCGGCCCGGTTCGGATCATCAGCCGGGACGGTGTCGCCGGCTCGACGCCGGCGCTGTCAGCGCCCGCACTCTCCGGCCCGGACTGCGCCAACACCGTCGCCACCGGCAACAGCAGCCCGAGGACCATGCTCAACCCGTCTCTTATCATCACGCTCCTGACCCCGTTTTCGCTGCGAAAATGACCACCTGAGCTGGTAGACTAGCACCCACTGTGACCACTGGGCAGTGCCCACCGGCCATCGACCGAGCCGATACCGACTGCCCCGCTCTACGATCATTGACGCTTAGAGAGAGACGCCATGAAGCCTGACCTGATTGCCCCATCCATCCTCTCCGCCGACTTTGCCCGCCTGGGCGAAGAGGTCGACAACGTGCTCGCCGCCGGTGCGGACATTGTGCACTTTGATGTGATGGACAATCACTACGTGCCCAACCTGACCATTGGTCCGATGGTGTGCGAAGCGCTGCGCAAACACGGCGTCACAGCGCCGATTGATGTCCACCTGATGGTGTCTCCGGTGGACGATCTGATCCGCATGTTCATCGACGCCGGCGCCACCTACATCACCTTCCACCCGGAAGCCTCCAATCACATCGACCGCTCGCTGCAGCTGATCCGGGACGGCGGCTGCAAAGCCGGCCTGGTGTTCAATCCGGCCACACCGCTGAGCTATCTGGACCACGTCATGGACAAGCTGGACATGGTGCTGCTGATGTCGGTGAACCCCGGCTTCGGCGGCCAGAAGTTCATCCCCGGCACGCTCGACAAGCTGCGGGACGCCCGCCGGCGCATCGACGCCAGCGGCTTCGACATCCGCCTGGAAATCGACGGTGGCGTGAAGGTCGACAACATCCGGGAGATCGCCGAAGCGGGCGCCGATACCTTTGTCGCCGGCTCAGCCATCTTCAATACCGACGACTACAAAGCCACCATCGACGCCATGCGCGCCGAGCTGGCCAAAGCCCGTCAGGTGGCCTGCTGATGAGCCTGAAAGGTCTGTTCAACCGGCGCTGGCCCGGGGTCGCGCTGTTTGATCTGGACGGCACTCTGGTGGACAGCGCTCCCGATCTGGCGGCGGCGGTCGATCAGATGCTGGAGCACCTCGGGCGCACACCGGCCGGTCTCGACAAGGTTCGCAACTGGGTCGGCAACGGCGCCGCGGTGCTGGTGCGCCGGGCACTGGCGGGCCAGACCGACTGGGAACCGGCGCGTCCCAAAGACGATGCCCTGTTTAACGATGCCCTGGCGATCTTCTACCACGCCTACGGCCAGATCAACGGCCGTCACTCGGTGGTCTTCGACGGCGTGACCGAGTGCCTGACCCAGCTCAAACAACAGGGCTGCCGGCTGGCCGTGGTCACCAACAAACCCGAACAGTTCGTGGCCCCGCTGCTGGAGCAGCTGGATCTGGCGCACTGGTTCGAGCTGACCGTCGGCGGCGACACCCTGCCGGTCAAGAAGCCCGATCCGACCCCGCTGCTGCACGCCATGACCCGGCTGGGCGGCAGCCGTGGCACAACGGTCATGGTGGGCGACTCGGCGGCCGATGTGAACGCCGCCATCGCCGCCGGCATCCCCTGTGTTGCGGTCCGCTACGGCTACAACTTCGGTGGCCCGGTGGACGCCCTGGGCGCCGATGCGGTTGTTGATTCGCTCACCGAGCTTTTGTAATCTCGCAAGGACGTTACGTTGACTACTTCATTTCGGGAGATTCCTGCCGTGCAGGGACGGTATCTGGCTGCAGCGCGAGGCATCCTCACAACCCGCGCAACACGATGGTGGCGATGGCGCACCGGCTGATTCAGCCCGGCGGCTGACGGGTGGCCATCCGTTCTGCCCGCCACTGGCCCTCAAATGGGCCCACAACTGGAGTGCGCCGAGAACCGGCCCCCGACTCCAACGCAGACCAGATTTCAGGAAACCGAGACATGACACCCGAGCAATTTGCCGAGCTCGCTCAGGCGGGCTACAACCGAATCCCGGTCTACCGGGAGGTCCTGGCCGACCTAGACACCCCACTGAGCACCTACCTCAAACTCGCCAGCGGGCCCTATTCCTACCTGTTCGAATCGGTTCAGGGGGGCGAGAAATGGGGCCGCTATTCGATCATCGGGCTGCCCAGCCGGGAAGTGCTGAAAGTGTTCGACCACCGGGTTGAAGTCAGCCGCCAGGGCCAGGTGGTGGAACAGGCCGACGTGGACGATCCACTCGCCTTTGTCGACCAGTACCAGGCCCGCTTCCGGGCCCCGGACCTGCCCGAGCTGCCCCGTTTCAACGGTGGCCTGGTGGGCTACTTCGGCTACGACACCGTGCGCTACATCGAGAAGCGTCTGCAGAAAAGCTGCCCGCCGGACCGCATCGGCACCCCGGACATCCTGCTGATGGTGTCGGACGAGATCGTGGTGTTCGACAACCTGCGCGGCAAGCTGCATCTGATCGTGCACGCCGATCCGTCCCAGCCGGATGCCTATGACCAGGCCCAGGCCCGGATCAGTGAACTGGAGCGCCGGCTGCACCGCCAGACCGCCGATGCCCCGCGCACCCCTGCACCGCTGCGGGGCCAGGCGGTGGACGAAAGCGACTTCATCTCCGGCTTCAGCCAGGACAAATTCGAAGCCGCCGTCGACCGGATCAAGGATTACGTGCTGGACGGCGACGTGATGCAGACGGTGATCTCCCAGCGCATGTCGATCCCGTTCCAGGCGCCGCCGCTGAACCTGTACCGCTCGCTGCGGGTACTGAACCCGTCACCATACATGTACTTCCTCGACCTGGACGATTTCCACATCGTCGGCTCATCGCCCGAAATCCTGGCCCGGGTCGAGGACGGCGAGGTCACCGTGCGACCGATCGCCGGCACCCGCAAGCGCGGCGCCACCGACGCCGAGGACCGGGCCCTGGAGGCCGAACTGCTGGCCGATCCCAAGGAAATTGCCGAACACCTGATGCTGATCGATCTGGGCCGCAACGACGCCGGTCGGGTTTCCGAAACCGGCACCGTCCGGCTGACCGACAAGATGATCGTCGAGCGCTACTCCCACGTCATGCACATCGTCTCCAACGTCACCGGCCGGCTGAAGGACGGCACCAGCTGTCTGGACGTGCTGCGGGCCACCCTGCCCGCGGGCACCCTGAGCGGCGCGCCGAAGATCCGGGCGATGGAAATCATCGACGAACTGGAGCCGGTGAAACGGGGCGTCTACGGCGGCGCCGTGGGGTATCTGTCGTTCAACGGCAACATGGACACCGCCATCGCCATCCGCACCGCCGTGATCAAGGACAACACCCTGCACATCCAGGCCGGTGCCGGCGTGGTGGCCGATTCGGTGCCCCGTCTCGAGTGGAAGGAAACCATGAACAAGGGTCGCGCCATTTTCCGGGCTGTGGCCATGACCTACAACGACTACGACCACTGAGGCGGAGGACGCGAACATGTTGCTGATGATCGATAACTACGACTCCTTCACCTACAACGTGGTGCAATACCTGGCCGAGCTGGGCGCCGACGTTCAGGTGCACCGGAACGACGAAATCACCCTCGAGCAGATCGAGGCCCTGAACCCGGAGCGTCTGGTCATCTCGCCCGGCCCCTGCACTCCGAACGAGGCCGGCATCTCGATGGCGGCGATCCGCCACTTTGCCGGCAAGCTGCCGATCCTCGGCATCTGCCTCGGCCATCAGGCCATCGGCCAGGTCTACGGCGGCAACATTGTACGCGCCAGCCGGGTCATGCACGGCAAGGTATCCCCGGTCTATCATAAAGACACCGGAGTGTTCCGGGGCCTGAACAACCCGTTGCAGGCCACCCGCTACCACAGCCTGGTGATTGACCAGCGCTCGTTGCCGGAATGCCTGGAAGTCACCGCCTGGACCCGCAACGACGACGGCTCGGTGGAGGAAATCATGGGCGTCCGGCACAAGACCTTGCCGATCGAAGGCGTCCAGTTCCACCCGGAATCGATCATGACGGAGCAGGGACACGAGCTGCTGCGCAACTTTCTGAACATCGGATAAGAGGCCGCCCCATGGAAATGAAAGAAGCCCTCAATCGCATTGCCTCCAACCTGGACCTGTCCCGGGAGGAGATGAAGGACGTCATGCGCATTGTGATGAACGGCGAAGCCACCGACGCCCAGATTGGCGCCTTCCTGATGGGACTGCGCCTGAAGAGCGAAACCATCGACGAGATCACCGGGGCGACGGAAGTCATGCGCGAACTGGCCACCAAGGTGACCATCAACGCCGAACCGCTGGTCGATATCGTCGGCACCGGTGGCGATGGCGCCAACCTGTTCAACGTCTCCTCCGCCGCCTCGTTTGTGGTGGCCGCCGCCGGCGGCTTTGTCGCCAAACACGGCAACCGCGCCGTGTCGTCGAAAAGCGGCAGTGCCGATCTGCTGGAGAAGGTGGGCATCAACCTGAACATGAAACCGGAAGAAGTGGCCCGCTGCGTCGAGCAGATCGGTGTTGGCTTCATGTTCGCCCCGGCCCACCACAGCGCCATGAAGCACGCCATCGGCCCCCGCCGGGAACTGGGCTGCCGGACCATTTTCAACATCCTCGGTCCGATGACCAATCCGGCCGGGGTCAAGCGCCAGCTGGTCGGGGTGTTCAATCCACAGCTCTGCCGACCGATGGCCGAGGTGCTGCAGCGGCTGGGCTCCGAACACATCATGGTGGTCTGTTCCAAGGACGGCCTGGATGAGATCAGCCTGGCCAGCGCCACCCATGTGGCCGAACTGAAAGACGGCAACATCCGCGAGTACGACATTACCCCGGAAGATCTGGGCATTCAGAGCCAGTCGCTGGTGGGCCTGACGGTCGACACCGCCGACGAGTCCCTGGCCCTGATCAAGGCGGCCTTTGGCCGTGGCCACGACGACATGGCGGAAAAAGCCCGGGACATGATCGCCCTGAACGCCGGCGCCGCCATTTACGTGGCGGGGCTGGCCAACACTGCCAAAGAAGGCGTGGACATGGCGCTCGACGCCATGGGCTCCGGTCTGGCGGCGGGCAAGATGTCCGAACTGGCGGATTTTTCCCAGTGTTTTTGATACCGGCCGGCTGACAGAGCGCAGGCCGATCCGGTGGGGGTAGGGCTTTCAAAACACGCCCGTGAATACGTCCCTGTAGGGCTTGGCTGCAGCCATCCATGGCTGCAGACAGTTTCGAAAGGGCCAGTGCCCCGGCTCATTCGGCTGCATCGGTTGCCGGCCGGTATCAAAAACACTGGGAAAAATCCGCCAGTTCGGACATCTTGCCCGCCGCCAGACCGGAGCCCATGGCGTCGAGCGCCATGTCCACGCCTTCTTT